>MEDZ01000060.1 GCA_001724275.1 Gemmatimonadetes bacterium SCN 70-22 | reverse complement strand
CAGGTCGATCTTCAGGCTGGTGCTGGCAGTGTGAACTTCCGTGTTCATGGGCATGCCGCCATTGGCGGTGCCGCCCTTGTCGGCCAGGAAGTTCATCTCATGATCGGTGTCGCGATAGTCCGCGCGCCAGTCGATCGAGCCCCAGAGGAATGTGCCCTGCCAGCGCCCGTTCAGGAACCAGCTCTTGTTGGACGTCATGTCCATATACTGGTTGGGGAAGCCCTCATAAGGCGAGAAATGATAGCCGCCCTTCAACTCGAACAGGCCCAGGACGCTTTGCAAAGCCAGCGCGAGGGCATGGTCGGTCTTGGCATATTCGGTGGAGCGCACGACGCCGCGATTGCCGCCATCATAATTGCCCGCCTGCGTGTAGGAGCCGGTATAGGTCGCGCTCAGATGCTGCCCTGCCGCCGTGAGCGACAGCGCGCAGCGCACGGCCCGTTCGCTGGCGCAGGCGCGCGACCTGGTGCGTTCGCTCGCGTCGATCGACGAGCGCATGCGCGAGCGCACGGCGCGCGGCGGAGCGGAGGGGCGTGACGAGGTGGGAGGACGGCAGGGAGACCAGGGGGAGCGCGAGGCGCCGGGCCAATCGAGGGCGCTGGATCGCGAGGGTGAACAGGGCCAGAGCGGTCGGCAGGGCCAGGCGGGCCAGGCGGGCCAGGCGGGCCAGTTGGGGGAGGGGAGCCGGCAGGGGCAATTCGGCCAGCGGGGGGCAAGCGGCCAGGGGGGCGCTGGCGGGGAGCGGGGGGGCACCGGTGGCCCGATGCCTAACGGTGGCCGTCTCGGTGGGGAGGGACAGGGGGCGCCTGGAGGGGGACGCCTGTCCTCCGACGACGTGCGGCAATTCTCACGTGAGCTGCGGGCGCAGCGCGAAGGTGCCGAGGGACTGCGACGCGACCTCGCCCGGGACGGGCGCTCGACCGCGGACCTCGACCGGTTGATTGCGAGCCTGCGCCGGCTGGAATCGGGGCGCGTCTTCAGCGACCCCGAGGAATTCGCCCGTCTGCGTGTGGCGGTGCTCGAGGGGTTCAAGGAGTTCGAGTTCACGTTGCGCCGGCAACTGGGTGAGCGCGAGCGCCAGGGCCCAGTGCTGGGAGGAGGGGACGACGTGCCCCCTGGGTATCGCGATCTCGTGAGCGAGTACTTCCGGGCGCTCTCCCGAAAGGGGAAGCCCTGATGCATCTTTTACCGAGCGCCGAGGGAGACCGCCCCTGGCGCGTCTCACTCCAGGCAACGCCCTCCATGTCACACGTACACGTGATTCGTACCACCGCGCCCGACGGCACCGAGTACGCGCCGTACTACCAGACCTACATCGGGCACGTCCCCGCAGGCGACATCGTGGAGACGCTCGCCACCGCCGGCGAATCCGCGACCGCATTCCTTCGCGCCATCCCCGAGGAGAAGGGGAGCGCGCGCTACGCACCCGGCAAGTGGAGCATTCGTGAGGTCATCGGCCACATCACCGACGCCGAGCGCATCTTCACGTATCGCGCGCTCCGCTTCGCGCGTGCCGATGCGACGGCGCTCGCCCCGTTCGACGAGAACGCGTACATCGCCAACGGGAGTTTCGACGAACGGTCGCTGGCGTCGCTGATCGACGAGTTCGAGGCGGTCCGGCGCGCGTCCGTCCTGCTGTTTGCCTCCCTGGATGCCACCGAGTGGCTGCGGGTCGGGACGGCGAGCGGGAAGCAGATGAGCGTGCGCGGGGCGGCGTGGGTGACGGCGGGTCACGCCATGCATCACGTGGGGATCCTGAAGTCGCGCTACCTGTGAGTGCGCCGGAGGTCTGGCTGCGCGGGGCACTTCCGGACATCGCCCCCATCCTGCAACCGGCCGCGCATGCGGTGATGCAGGTGCGGGAGGAGCTGGAGCGGCTCCTCCCCACGCTTTCGGCGGACGAGGCGTGGGTCGCCCCCGGTGGGGCGGCGAGCGTCGGATACCACGCGCGTCACCTGGCGGCGGCCACCGACCGACTCCTGACGTATGCGCGCGGAGAGTCGCTGTCCGAGGCACAGCGGGCGCGATTGGCACTCGAGAAGGCAGTGCCAGAGCCTCCTCCGAATGGCGCGGCCCTCCTGGACGAGGTCACCCGGGCCCTCGACGACGCGGTGCAGCAATTGCGCGACTGGTCCACGCATCCAGGGACTCTCCTCGCGGCTCGCGAAGTGGGGCGTGCCCGGCTCCCCACGACGGTCCTCGGCCTCCTGTTCCATGTGGCCGAGCATGCGCAGCGGCATGCGGGGCAGGTGGCGACGACGGTGAAGGTGGTACGCGGGGGGCGAGCTCCAGCGAGCTCGACCTAACGACGGGCGCGCGGTGGCGTTGCGGCCGTCGGCCTCTGCGGCCTAGCTTCCGATGAGGGGCGGGCTGGCTGGCTGGCTGGCTGGCTGCGGCCCGCCCGCCCGCATCATTTCGATGGAGAGGTTGCATGGTACCGTCATTCCGCCTCGGAATCCCGGTCGCGTTCGCCCTGTCCGCCGCGGCGCCACTCCTGGCGCAGGACGCGCCCAAGCCACGTGAGTTCACCGCTGATGTCGGCTATGTGAGCACGACGGGCAACACCGAGATCAGCGCCCTCAACCTGGGGGAGAAGCTGGTCCTCCGCCGCGGCCGGTGGGAGCACCGCCAGGCGTTCGGGTCCGTCTACGCCAGCCAGGACGGCAAGCAGACGTCGAACCTCGTCTTCACCAATTGGCGAAGCGATTGGGGCTTCCATCCGCGGCTCGCCCTCTTCGGATACGTCGGCTTCGACCGCAACGAGTTCGCCGGGATCTCGCGTCGTTTCGAGGAGGCGGTGGGACTTTCGGCCAAGCTGCTCACCCGTCCCAACGACCAGTGGACGGTGGAGGCGGGGCTGGCGCTCAATCAGCAGCGCGCGACGACGGGATCCACGCTCGACTTCTCGTCCGTGCGGAGCGCGACGACGTTCAAGCACCTGTTTTCGGCGCACGCCTACTTCTTGCAGCTGGTGGAGTACCTCCCCAGTCTCGAGGATGGGCCGGACTACCGCATCAACTCCGAGTCGGCCATCGTCGCCCCGCTTTCGGAGCACATCGCGATGAAGGCGGGTTACGTGGTCCGCTTCGACAACCTCCCCGAGGCCGGGCGCCGGAAGAGCGACCGGATCCTGACCTCGGGGCTGCAGTTCAACTGGTAGCGCCTCGTCAGGCGCCGCCGCCGGGCCGCACATCGCCGGGCCGCACATCGCCAGGCTGCACGCCGCCGGGCCGCACATCGCTGGCGCGGGGGACGTCGTGCAGCCGGACCGGCGCCTCCTCGTGCGCGCGCAGGCGCAGGTTGAGCATCTCGACGAGTACCGAGAACGCCATCGCGAAGTACGTGTACCCTTTCGGGATGTGCTGGCCGAGTCCCTCGGCGACGAGGTTCGTCCCGATGAGGACCAGGAACGCCAGCGCCAGCATCTTGACCGTGGGATGGTCGTCGACGAAGTCGGAGATCGGCGTCGCGGCCATCAGCATGACTCCGAGGGCGATGACGTTGGCGGCGATCATCACCTCGACATGGTTCGACATCCCGACGGCGGTGATCACCGAGTCGAGGGAGAAGACGATGTCGACGAGCATGATCTGGACGATCACCGCGGTCATCGTCGCCCCGGCCCTGGTCGACGCATCGGCGTGTGCCTTCCCCTCGAGCTTGTCGTGGATCTCGTACGTCGCCTTGGCGATGAGGAACAGGCCACCCACGAGGAGGATCAGCGAGCGTCCACTCAGGCCCACGCCCATCACGGTGAAGAGCGGGGTGGTGAGTTTCACGATCCACGCGATCGACAGGAGCAGGAGGATGCGCGTGAAGAACGCGCCTAGCAGCCCCAGTCGACGCGCCCGGGCCTGGTTGTCGCGCGGAAGTTTCGACGACAGGATCGAGATGAAGATGATGTTGTCGATGCCGAGCACGATCTCGAGCACCGTCAGCGTCAACAAGCCGATCCAGGCTTGGGGGTCGGCGAGCCATTCCATCAGCGAGGTCTCTGGACTGGGGTGGGGAGGGCGCGCCGTGTGGCGCGCACGTGAGGACGCGAGAAGATAGCGGGTCTCGGTCGCGGGACGAGCGCGCGGCGACGCGACATCCCGTGGGACCGGCTACGGCGTGAGGTCGGACTGGTAGGTGTTCACGAACTCCAGGAAGCGCGACACCTGCAGGATGTCCCGCCCCACGAACCGCACGGTGTGGGCGTCGACCCGTGTCACGATCGGGAGATAGGTCAGGATCTCGGCCACCCGGTAGTGCTTGAAGGAGATGTCGGCCGTGACCGCGCCCGGCAGGACGAAGGGGGCGATGCGCGCGCGCTTCTCGATCCCCGTCCTCACCCGCTCACGAATCATGGCCTGCGCGGCCTTCGGGGTCATGGTGGCCGCGGAGTGGAAGGAGATGGCGCGCTTGACGACCGCCCCTTCCATTCCAGCTGCAAAGCGTTGGACCTCCTCCACTGCGGCGTCGTCGCCCGAGACCATCACCACCGGGACGCCGAAGTGCCCCGCGATCGCGGCATTCATCCCTCCCTCGGGGACCTGGCGCCCGTTGAGCGCCACGCCCGTGAGGGTCGCGCTCGACATGGTGTGCGCGCGCACGCCGCGCACGTTGGCCGTGCTGGCGTGATACCCGATGAAGACGGCCGCGGAGAAGGTGGAATCGATCCCCTCCATCATCATGAGCGGCCGCGGCCAGGACCGAACGATCGTGACGTCGTCGGGGAACTGGTCGATGAGGAGGTTCTGCCCGTTGCCGTGCGAGTCGCTGACCACGATCTCCGTCGCCCCCGCGTCGCGCGCCCCCTGAATGGCCGCCAGCGCTTCGGCGGTCATGAACTCGCGCGCGCGCTGGTACTCGAAGCCGCCGGGCCCCAGCTGTTCGCTGCTCACCACGCCGGTGATGCCCTCCATGTCCACCGAGATGTAGACCTTGAGCGGGCGCTGGGCCTGCACGCCGAGTGGGGCAGAGAGCAGGACGGCCGAGGTGAGAAACGAGAGGAGTGGGCGCTGCATCTGGTGATCTCGTGGAGAAGTAGGTGCCGAACGCTGCACGCCGGATCGCCCGCGCACAACGGGGCCGCCGGGACTCCACGCTTCCGGGGGCCGTTAACTTGGCGCATGCGCGTGTGTCGCGCCCCCTCCGCTCCCCATGCCCATGCGTCCATGAGCGACTCCGATCTCCGGTATCCCATCGGCCGGTATACTCCCCCCGCCGCCTACTCGCCCTCGTGGCGGGCGTCCTGCATCGCGCAGCTCGCCGCCGCACCGGCGGCGCTGCGCGCCGCGCTCGACGGGCTGGCCGACGAGCAGCTGGATACCCCGTACCGCCCGGGAGGCTGGACGGTGCGGCAGCTGGCGCATCACGTCCCCGACTCGCACCTCAACATGTACATCCGCCTCAAGTGGGCCCTCACCGAGGATCGTCCCACCATCAAGGCGTACGACGAGGTGGCGTGGGCCAAGCTGCCTGATAGCACGACGACACCCATCGAGGTGTCGTTGCGCCTGCTGGACGCCGTGCATGCGCGAGCCGGCCACATCTTTGCGGCGATGTCGGAGCGGGACTTCGACCGGGAGTACGTGCATCCGGAGAGCGGCCCCCACCCGCTGCACCACCTCGTTGGCCTCTACGCCTGGCACGGACGCCACCACGTGGCGCACGTCACGACGCTGCGCGCGCGGATGGGGTGGTGAGTGATCCGAGAAGCCGAGAGGACGACAAGCCGAGAAGCCGAGAGGGGCGGGGGCCGGTTGCCCCTCCCCATTCGCACCGGTAGGATCACGGCATGATCCCCGTTCGCCTCATCGCGCCGCTGGCGCTCGCCTCGCTCGTCGCCGCCGCCGTCCCCCGGCGCGCGGCGGACACCGTGGTCCTCGTCGTGCGGCACGCCGAGAAGGCGGGGCCCAGCGGCGACGTGCCGTTGTCCGCCGCTGGTGTGGAGCGTGCGCGCGCCCTCGTGGACATCGCGCGCGAGGCCGGCGTCTCGGCCATCATCACCACGCAGTTCCAGCGCACGAAGATGACCGCCGCCCCCACGGCGCAGGCGTTAGGCATCCAGGGGGAGGTGATCGAGGCGCGAGGGGGAGTGCCGGAGCATGCCAAGGCGATCGCCGACGCGATCCGGGAGCGCTACCGGGGTCGGGCGGTGCTCGTCGTGGGACACAGCAACACCGTCCCGGCCATCGTCCATGCTCTGGGTGGGCCCAGGCTCCCGGACATTTGCGACGACTACTACGACGACCTCTTCACGGTGATCGTAGCGGCCGATGGGACGGCGCGGTTGGTGCACGCCAAGTACGGCGCGCCGTCACCGGTCACGGCAACCTGCGCGGCGATGCGGTAGCGCTCGGGGGAGGTCGGGAGGGCGCCGAAGGGGGTGGGTGTCACTTCGTGGGGACAGCGAGCTGTCAGCTGGCGGGGACGATCATCCCCAGAATTCCGGCATTCCCCCCGCAGACGCCTGTGGCCTGATCCCTGCATATTTTCGAGGCGTCGGTCACACTCCGACCGACTCCGTCTCGACCGTCCTGATTCCGGGGGCAACGATGCGCACCAGTCAGTTGCGAATGCTCCTCCCGCTCGCGCTCGTCGCGGCGGCCTGCGGTCGAGGCGCTTCCGGCTCGTCCGCATTGCCCGACGACCTCAAGAAGGACCTGGAAGCGTCGTCCACGGCCAAGCCGGAATTGGCGGGGAGCGGCAGCGGATATCAGGCCATGCAGGTCGTGTCGGACCTGGAGCAGGTGAACGGGTCGGTGCCGGTCCAGCGGGCGAGGACTCCGCGAAAGGTGGCCGCGCGGTCGGCGAACCTTCAGGAGAAGCAGTCGCAGACGCCGGCCCCCGAGACGTCGCAGGATCTCCAGGTGGCGCAGGCCCCGGCGGCGGCACCGCAGGCCCCAGCCCCGGAGGCCGACGTACCCAGCGTCCCCTCGGTCGCACCTCGCCCGGCGGCCCTCCCCGTCGACGTGCCAGCGCAGGGGGGTGGGGGCGGGGGGTACGGTGATGGAGGGATCGGGACCGGTCGTGGTGACGGGCGCGGCGTCGGCATCGGTGACGTGATCGGCGTGGTGATCCGAGGGGGCGGCGTGGGCCCCGATCACTGCCCACCCAGGCGTCGCGGCGGTCGTCCGCGCTTCCCCATCCTCCCGTAATCCCGCCCCGAGCGGCGGTAGCTGGAGCGAAGGAGGGGCGAGGGAGCGTTAGGCTCCCTCGCCCTTCGTGCGTCATCCCCTGGCCCGCATCGTTCGCTGCCCGGCGTGCGGCGCCGAGCGCCTCCGCGCGCACCACGACTGGCGGCCCGGGGGGACGTCGCGCCATACTCCGCCACCGGCGCGCGCACCGTAGGCGCGCGCTGCACCCACGCTGCCCACCCGGAGACTCGTGCTCAAGAAAGACTACCCGGATCATCACGACGCGGACCTCGTGCTCAAGCTCTACGAACTCCGCCGCGAGAGCGTCATGCGCGATTCACGCCGGCAGCTCAACGCCAGCTTCTGGCCGACGTCGTTCGACGAGGTCCTCGCCATCACGAAGTACGACCATCCCCTCAACGAAGCCTTCCGGCAGTGCACGACCTACTGGGAGATGACGTACGCCATGGCCCGGCACGGTGTCATGCACGCGGAGTTCATGCTCGAGAGCTGTGGAGAAGGGCTGCTCCTGTATGCCCGCATCGAACCGTGGCTCTCGGAGTACCGCGCCAAGGTGAGCGCACTCGGCTTCCGCAACGCCGAGTGGGTGGCCAATGAGACGGAGATGGGGCGGGTGATCATGGAGCGATTCCGCAAGCGGGTGCAGGAACGGCGGTCGACGCAGGGGAGGGCGTAGCCATGGCGCGGAACAAGGCCGTCGCCGATCCGCAGCCGTTCGCCGTCCGCCGCTCCGCCATTCAGGGAAGGGGAGGCTTCGCCTCGCGTGACATCCGGAAGGGCGAGCGCATCGTCGAGTACAAGGGCGAGCGCATCTCGTGGAAGGAGGCGGACCGCCGCTACGAGGACGACCGGATGGGGCGCCACCACACGTTCCTCTTCGCCGTGACGTCGCGCACCGTCATCGATGGAGCGGTGCAGGGGAACGATGCGCGCTTCATCAACCACTCGTGCGACCCCAACTGCGAGGCGGTGGATGACGGCGGGCGCATCTTCATCGAGGCGATGCGCGACATTGCAGCCGGCGAGGAGCTCTACTACGACTACGCCTACGCCCGCGACGAGACGACCACCGAGGAAGACGAGCAGCTCTACGTCTGCCGCTGTGGCTCGTCGACGTGCCGGGGGACGATCCTCGAGCCCCCCAAGCGGGGGCGCGCGCTGTCGCGCACGCACCACGCGGCGGCGCGCCACCCGCACGAGCACCTGGGTGGAGCCGCGAGCACGG
Organism: Gemmatimonadetes bacterium SCN 70-22; assembly: GCA_001724275.1. Lineage (NCBI taxonomy): Bacteria > Pseudomonadati > Gemmatimonadota > Gemmatimonadetes bacterium SCN 70-22. The sequence continues at coordinate 5,932 of MEDZ01000060.1, read as the reverse complement.
GCGGGGCGGCCGGCGCGACGGAGTCGAAGCGCGCCAAGCGGGCGAAGCCGCCGCAGCGGGCGAAGCCGCCGCAGCGGGCAAACGGGCCGGATCGCGCGAAGGGGGCGAAGCGGGTGAAGGGGGCGAAGCGGGTGAAGGGGACGAAGAAGGCAACAGGGGCCAAGGAGCCGAATGGAATGAAGCGGTCCAAGGGGACGACGCGGTCCGAGGCGACGACGCGGGGAAAGGTCTCCAAGCGGGGAAAGCCGGGGGGACGCGGGACGCGGTCCGCCGGCCAGTCGCTGGCGCGGCGATGACCGCGGGCGAGGCGATGCTCGCGCACCCCTCCATGCGCGCGCTCCTCACGGGGGCGATCGACTACGCCGGGCTCTTTCCGCCGGCGTCGCTCGATCTCTCGACGGTCGTCGCGAACTACCGCGCCTATCGCGATGGTCCCGATGGCTGGGCGCTCGGCCGCCTGGTCGTCCCCGTGGCGCGGCTCGATGAGCTCGCCGACGTGGCGGCCCCGTCCTGGACGACAGCGGGATTGCGCGCTGGCGCGTGGCGCCTGAGCGTACTCGTCGGGGACGATTTCGCCGCCAACGCATCGAGGATCGACGGCTTCAACGCGAGACATGCGGGGCATGCGGGGCATGCGGGGCATGCGGTCGTCGATTGCGTCGAGACGCGGGCCGCAACGGTCGAGCAGGTGCGCGCGCTCGCCGGCGTGTTCGACGGATTGCAGCACTTCGTGGAGCTCCCGGTCACGGTCGAGCTCCCCCCGCTGATGGCCGCCGTGCGCGACATCGGCGGCCGCGCCAAGATCCGGACCGGGGGCGTGACCGGCGACGCCTTTCCTGCGGCGCGTGACGTCGCCCGCTTCCTTCGCGCCGCGGCCGACGCGGGTGTCCCCTTCAAGGCGACGGCCGGGCTTCACCACCCGTTGCGCGGGGAGTATCGGCTCACCTACGAGCCGCTCAGCCCCCGCGGGACGATGTTCGGTTACCTGAACGTCTTCCTCGCGGCCGCGCAGGCGCGCGACGGTGCTCCGGTGGAGGTGCTGGTGAACACGCTGGAGGGGCGCAACCGCGCGATGCTCGGTATCACGGACGAGGAGATCCGGTGGGAAGGAGGGCGGGCGTCGGCCGCGGCGCTGACCGCGACACGGGAACATTTCGCCCTTGCGTTCGGCAGCTGCTCGTTCCGCGAGCCGCTGGACGATCTCGACACCCTGTACGACCGCTGACTCATGCTCAACGAGACGCATGCACCACACCTGCGCTCCTGGGTCGCCAGCGCCAACGATGGCGTGAGCGACTTTCCCGTGCAGAACCTCCCGTACGGGGTCTTTCGCCGGCGCGGGAGCGACGAGCCGTGGCGGGTGGGGGTCGCCATCGGGACGATGATCCTCGACGTGGCGGCGGCGCACGCCCATGGAGTGCTGGATGGCGAGGCCTCGCGGGCGGCGACGACCTGTGCCTCCCCGTCGCTCAACGGGCTCATGTCGTTGGGACCGTCGGCCTGGACCGCGTTGCGACGCGCGGTGAGCGCGCTGCTGCGCGATGACACGGTGAGCGGGAAGGCGGCCCAGCCCCTCGCGCCGGCGCTGCTGGTGGCCCAGCACGATGCGGACGTGCGTCTACCGGCGGACATCGCGGGATACACCGACTTCTACGCCTCGGTGTACCACGCCACCAACGTGGGGGCGATGTTCCGCCCCGACAACCCGCTCCTTCCCAACTACAAGTGGGTCCCCATCGGCTATCATGGCCGGACGTCGTCGATCGTGATCAGCGGGACGCCGATCAAGCGCCCGGTGGGGCAGCTGGGCGGCGAGGGGGGGGCGCCCCCGGTGGTGGCCCCCACGCGCCGCCTCGACTACGAGGCGGAGCTCGGAGTCTTCGTCGGCCCGGGCAACTCGTTAGGCGGCACGATCCCCATCGACGAGGCACCGCAGCAACTCTTCGGGGTCGCCCTCCTCAACGACTGGTCGGCCCGCGACATCCAGGCGTGGGAATACCAACCGCTGGGGCCGTTCCTCGCCAAGAACTTCGCCACGACGCTCTCCCCCTGGGTCGTCACGTTCGAGGCCCTGGCGCCCTTTCGCGTCCCGGCGTATGCGCGACCGGCCGGGGACCCCGCGCCGCTCCCCTACCTCCTGGATGCAGGCGACCAGGCCCATGGGGGCGTCGACATCACCGTCGAGGTCTGGTTGCGCAGCGCGCGCATGCACGCCGCCGGCGAGGCCCCGGTGCGGCTCTCGAGCGGGAGCGCGCGCGACATGTACTGGACCATGGCGCAACTCCTCACCCACCACGCCAGCAACGGGTGCAACCTGCAGCCGGGCGACCTGCTGGGGAGCGGGACCATCTCCGGTCCGGAACGTGGAAACCGGGGGTGCCTCCTCGAGCTGACCTGGCGGGGGAGCGAGCCGGTGCGGCTCCCGAATGGCGAGGAGCGGCGCTTCCTCGAGGACGGCGACGAGGTCACGCTGCGCGGGCATTGCACGCGACCGGGATATGTTCGCATCGGCTTCGGCGACTGCACGGGCGAAGTGCGCGCCGCCAGTACCGCCACCTTCTGACCCTGGAGCACGGCATGGAAATCGTGGAAACCAGCGCCGCGCCGCTGCCGGCCGGCCACTACTCGCAGGCCATCGTGCACGACGGCGTCGTCTATGTCGCGGGGCAGCTCCCCATCGTCCCCGGGAGCAGCGACCGCACCGTGGGATCGATGGAACAGCAGACGGAGCAGACCCTGCGCAACGTGGAGGCGATCCTGAAGGCGGCAGGGAGCGGCCTGGACAAGGTGCTCCAGATGACGATCTACGTGAGCGACATCTCGCTCTGGGGCGAGGTGAACATCGCGTATGCGCGCGTCATGGGCGCACACAAGCCGGCCAGGGCCGTGGTCCCGGTCAAGGACCTGCACTACGGGTACCAGATCGAGATCCAGGCGGTCGCGGCCCGGTAGCGGAGCGTGAGCCAGCGACGGGCGCACGCGGCCCGGCGCGCGCGCTGGCGTGGGGCGTGGGGCGTGGGGCGCGGCGCGCGGCCGGCGCGCCGTGGCGAACCGGGGGGCGAAGGCGACCACTCGAAACGAGGGAGGCACTGATGCGGCACGTGCTCGGGCTGATCCTGGCGATCCAACTCTTCCTTGCAGCGCCACTCGGGGCCCAGGACTCGGCGTTCACGCGCACCGACGCCATGATCCCGATGCGGGACGGGGTGAAGCTGTACACCCGCATCTTCGCGCCCACGGCCGGATCGGGCCCCTTCCCGTTCATCTTCATCCGCACCCCCTACGGGATCGACGGATCGAGTCCGCAGAGCGTGGCGCGCAGCTACGACTTCCTGGCGCGCGACGGCTACGTCTTCGTCTTCCAGGATATCCGAGGGAAGTTCCACTCCGAGGGGGCGTTCGAGATGCAGCGCCCCCCGCGCCGCGACCGCAGCGACCCGCGGGCCATCGACGAGTCGACCGATGCGTATGACAGCATCGAGTGGCTCGTGCACAATGTGCCCAACACCGTTCCGCGCGTCGGCATGACCGGGGTGTCGTATCCCGGATGGCTCACGGCGATGGCGATGCTCGACCCGCACCCCGCGCTCAAGGCGGTGTCGCCGCAGGCGTCGCCGGCCGACATGTGGATCGGCGACGATTTCCATCACAACGGGGCGTTCCGGCTGAGCTATGGCTTCGAGTACGCCACCATGATGGAGAGCGGGAAGGACGTGCAGCAGTTCCGCTTCGACACCTGGGACACCTACGACTGGTACCTTCGCCTGGGGTCGCTCGCGACCGTCAACGACTCGATCCTCAAGGGACGGATCCCGACGTGGAACGACTTCGCGCGGCGGCCGAATTACGATGCCTTCTGGCAGCGGCAGGCCATGACGGGATACCTCGCGCGCGTCACCGTCCCCACCCTGAACGTGGCGGGGTGGTGGGATCAGGAGGATTTCTACGGCCCCATCACCATCTACCGCGAGCTGGAACGGCGCGACACCAGCCGCCAGAACTTCCTGGTCGTCGGGCCGTGGAACCACGGCGGCTGGATGCGAGGCGACGGAAGCTCGTTGGGCCCCATCCAGTTCGGGCAGGCCACGGGGCAGTTCTTCCGGGATTCCATCATGGCGCCGTTCTTCGCCCAGCACCTCCACCAGCGCGGTGCGGTGCACCTGGCGGAGGCGACCGTCTTCGAGGCCGGGAGCAACACGTGGCGGCGCTACGACGCGTGGCCGCCGCGCGCCGGGGTCACGCCACGGGCGTTCTACTTCCGGGAGCGGGGGCGCCTCTCCACCGAGCCGCCGCCGCGCGCGACGGCCGCGTCCGCCGCACGCGAGTTCGACAGCTACGTCTCGGATCCCGGCAAGCCGGTGCCGTATCGCGCCCGCCCCATCCCCGCCACCTACGACCCCCGCGGCTCCGGCTGGTCCACCTGGCTCACGGAGGACCAGCGCTTCGTCCACAACCGCCCGGACGTCCTCAGCTACGACACCGGCGTCCTCGACGACGACGTCACCATCGCCGGGGACATCAGCGTGACCCTCCACGCCGCCACCACCGGCAGCGACGCCGACTGGATCGTGAAGCTGATCGACGTCTACCCCGACACGGGCATGTCGCCGCTGCGAATGAACGGCTACCAGTTCATGGTGGCCAACGAGGTGTTCCGCGGGCGCTTCCGCCAGAGCTTCGAGCGCCCGTCGCCCATCACGCCGAACACGGTGACGGAGTTCACCGTCGACCTCCACACGCAAGCCTACACGTTCAGGAAGGGGCATCGGGTGATGGTACAGGTGCAAAGCACCTGGTTCCCCCTCATCGACCGCAATCCGCAAAAGTTCGTCCCGAACATCTTCGAGGCGAAGGCCAGCGACTTCACCGTGGCGACGCAGCGCATCCATCGCTCGGCGCGCCATGCGTCGAGGATCGTGCTCCCGGTCGTGAGTCGGGTGGCACAATAGGCGTGGCGCAATAGGGGTGGCGCAGTGGGGGTGGTGCAATCCCGTGGCGTACCCTCCCATCTCGCGGCGCGGACGGACGACGTCCAGATTCCGGCGCAGGCATCCAACCCGACTTCCGACATGTCGCACGATCTCTCCGGCAAGGTGGCCCTCGTCACTGGCGCCACCCGTGGCATCGGGCGCGCGATCGCCGAGGCGCTGGCCGGCGCTGGCGCCCACGTCATCGTCTCCTCGCGCAAGGAGCCGGCCGTCCACGAGACGGTCGCCGCCATTCGCCGTGCCGGTCACTCCGCCGAGGGCGTCCCCTCGAACGTCGGGCGACTCGAGCAGCTACACGCCCTCGCCGACCAGGTGCTGGCGTCGCACCCGGCGGTCGACATTCTCGTCAACAACGCTGCGGCCAACCCCGTCTACGGCCCGGTCGAGCAGACGTCGCCCGAGGCATTCGCCAAGATCATGGACGTGAACCTGCGCGCGCCCTTCGAGCTGGCCAAGCGGTTCCTCCCCGGGATGACGGAGCGCGGCGCGGGGACGATCATCAACCTCTCGTCGATCGGCGGCGTCTCGCCAGAAGCGAACCTCGGGATCTACAGTGTGAGCAAGGCGGCGCTCATCAGCCTCACGCAGGTCATGGCCCGCGAGTGGGGGGCGCGCAACGTGCGGGTGAACGCCATCTGTCCCGGCCTCATCAAGACCGACTTCAGCCGCGCCCTGTGGGGGAACGAGGCGGTGCTGGCCAAGGCGATGGCGGCCCAGCCGCTCCCTCGCATGGGAATGCCGGAGGACGTCGCCGGGCTTGCGCTCTTCCTCGCCTCGGACGCGTCGTCGTTCTGTACCGGCGGGGTATACATGGTGGACGGCGGCATCACGATCTGAGCCGCTTGCACCCGCTCCCACCCGCTCTCACCCGCTCCCGCTCGCTCCCACCGGCTCCCGCTCGCCCCCACCCGCTTCCGCTCGCTCCCAGCGCCTCCCGCTCGCCC
>MEDZ01000059.1 GCA_001724275.1 Gemmatimonadetes bacterium SCN 70-22 | reverse complement strand
GGAGGGCGCAGGCGGGGTGAGGGGTGAGGGGGGTGGGGGGTGGGGCTGGGGACGCGCCTCGCGCGCGCATGAGCGGGGCGATAATGTGCGGGCGCGGGGAGCGCCGGTGCGCCCCGCGATCCCGGTCGCCTGTCTCGTCCGCATGTCGCTGATCCCTTCGCTTTCGGTCGTCGCCCAGCGTGGCGGCGCGCGTCTTTCCGCGCGCCGCGCCTTCTCGCGCGCGCTCGCGCTCCCGGTGCTGCTCGCCGCCTGCGCCCCCGCCGCGGGGAGAGGGGCCCCCGCCCCGCGCGTGGCCCCGGCCGTGGCGGCGGTCCGCCACCTGGTCGACTCGATGGTGGCCGACGCGAAGTTTCGCAGCGCGCAGTTCGGGATCCTCGTCGTCGACCCTGCCTCGGGCGACACCATCGTGGCGCACAATGCGGGGAAGCTCTTCATGCCCGCCTCGAACCAGAAGCTGGTGACGGGGGCGGTGGCGTTGCAGCTGCTGGGGCCGGACTTCCGCTTCAGCACCACCGTCGCCGCCACCGGCCCCATCGTCGACGGCGAGCTGCGCGGCGACCTGGTGGTGAGCGGGACCGGCGACCCGAGCGTGAGCGACCACATGGCCGGCGATGCGATGGTCCCGCTGCGGGCCATGGCCGATTCGCTGGCCGCGCGCGGGGTGCGGCGCATCACGGGGGCGGTCGTCCCCGGCGCCGACGCCTTCCCCGACGCCACCCTGGGCTTCGGCTGGTCGTACGACGACCTGGACTACCCCTACTCGGCGGGGGTCGACGAGCTCTTCTTCAACGAGGGCTTCTCGCGCGTCGTGGTGACGGGGGGGGCGGCCGAGGGCGACCCGGTCACCGTGCGGACCCTGCCGGCGCGCACCGTCCCGACGGTGCGCGCGTGGGCCCGCACCGTCGCCCGGCCGTCGCCCCCGCCGTCCGGGCGGCAGGCGCGCACGGTGCGCGTGCGCCAGGACTCGGCCGATGCCGCCACCGTCATCGTGGAGGGGACCATTGCGGCTGGCGACTCGGTGGTGCTGGCCATCACCCATCGCGACCCGGCGCGCGCCTACCTCCTCGCGCTGCTCGAGGCGCTGCGCGACCGCGGGATCGCCGTCGACGACGGGGTGTCGCCGTGGCGCGCCGCCTCCCCGTACCCGCTCTTCTCTGTCATGTCGCCCACGCTGGCGCAGGTGCTCCCGGCGTTCGAGAAGCCGTCGCAGAACCAGGTCGGCGAGATCCTCCTCCGCACGTTAGGCAGGGCGCGGGGCGGGGCCGGGAGCGCCGACAGCGGGGCGCGCGTGGTCCGCGACCAGCTCCTGGCGTGGGGGGCGGCGCCCGACGGCTTCGTGGTGCGCGACGGGAGCGGGCTCTCGCGCCACGACGTCATCACCCCCGAGACGGTCGTCCGCGTCCTCGACTCCATGCGGCAGTCGCCGGCCTTCGCCCTGTTCCGCGAGGCGCTCCCCATTGCCGGGGTCGACGGGACGCTTGCCGGCCGGATGAAGGGGACCCCCGCCGAGCGCAACGTCCACGCCAAGACCGGGACGCTCGACATGGTCCGCTCGCTCTCCGGCTACGTGACGACCGCCGACGGCCGCCTGCTCCTGTTCAGCATCCTCTGCAACAACTGGACGGTCCCGGTGCGCGAGGTGGAGCGCGTGCAGGACACCCTCGCCGTGCACCTGGCGGGGATGCGGCTGGGAGGGCGCTGATGCTGACCGTCACCGAGGCGAGCGCCCGCATCCTGGAGGGGATCCGGCCGCTGGGGGTGGAGCGCGTGGCGCTGCTCGACGCCGCCGGGCGGGTGCTGGCGCGCGACGCCGCCGCCCCGTACACCCTCCCCCACTGGGACAACTCGGCGATGGACGGCTACGCGGTGCGCGCGGCCGACATTGCCGGTGCCGCGGCGGCCACGCCGGTGCGGCTGACGGTGCAGGAGACGGTGGCGGCGGGGGAGTTCCCGACGCGCCCGGTGCGCGAGGGGATCGCGACGCGGATCATGACCGGGGCCCCCCTCCCCGACGGGGCCGACACGGTGGTGCGCGTGGAGGATACCGACGGCGGCGCCGAGGTGGTCGAGGTCCGCGACGCGCGCGACAGCCGCAAGAACATCCGTCCGCGCGGCGAGGACTTCGTGGCCGGCGACACGGTGATCCCGGCGGGGGCGGCGATCGCCCCGGCGCAGGTCGGCGTCCTCGCCTCGTTGGGGCTCCCGGCGGTGGAGGTGCACCGCCGCCCGGTGGTCGCCATCCTCGGGTCGGGCGACGAGCTGGTGGACCTCGACCGCTTCCACGAGGTCCTGGCCGGGCGCAAGATCGTCACCTCCAACTCGTACACGCTGAGCGCGCTGGTGCGCGCCAACGGCGGCGTCCCGCTCCTCCTGGGGAACGCCGCCGACTCCCCGGAGTCGTTGCGGGCGCTGCTGGGACAGGTGACGGGGGCCGACCTGATCGTGACCTCGGCGGGGGCGTCGGTGGGGGCGTTCGACTACACGCGCGACGTGCTGGCGTCGTTAGGCGCGCGCCTCGACTTCTGGAAGGTGCGCATGCGCCCCGGGGCCCCCATCGGCTTCGGCGCCCTGCACGGGACGCCGTGGATCGGGCTCCCGGGGAACCCGGTCTCGGTGATGGTGACCTTCGAGCTGTTCGTCCGCCCCGTCATCCGCCGCATGCAGGGGTTCACCCGCATCTTCCGCCGCCCCACCCCCGTCGTGCTGGAGGAGCCGGTGGCGATCGGGGCCCGCCTCACGCACTTCCTGCGCGGGATCGTCTCGGTGCGCCCCGACGGGTCGCTCTCGGCGCGCCTCACCGGGCCGCAGGGGTCGGGAATCCTGACGTCGATGGCGCGCGCCAACGCGCTCCTCGTCGTCCCCGAGGAACGCCAGCGCTGCGAGGCGGGCGAGGTGGTCAACGCCCTCCTCGTGGCCGACGACGCGCAGCTGGCGGAGTCGTTCGCCCTGTGACTCGCGCCGGCGACGGCGACGCCCGGCCGGCGCCGGGCGCGTTGCACCTGCCGGCAGACGCCCCGTGGTGGGCACGCGAGCGGCAGGCGCTCGCGGCCCGCTTCGACGTCGTGGAGACCACCGTGTCGTGCGCGGGGCGCCCCTTCACCCTCGCCCACCCGCGCAACGCCGAGTCGCTCATCAACGAGGAGGACTTCGAGCGCGACGAGCGCCTCCCGTACTGGGCCGACATCTGGCCCTCGGCGCGCATCCTCGCCGAGCACGTGGCCCGCCACAAGGGGAGCGGGCGCCGCGCGCTGGAGCTCGGGTGCGGGAGCGGGCTGGTGGCCTGCGCCCTCGCCGCCGCGGGATACGAGGTGACGGCGACCGACTACTACCCGGAGGCGCTGGAGTTCACCCGCCTCAACGTGGGCCGCAACACGGGGCGCCGCATCGCCACGCGCCTGGTGGACTGGCGCGACATGCCGCGCGACCTCGGGCGCTTCGACGTCGTCGTCGCCTCGGACGTGCTGTACGAGCACACGCACGGCGAACTGGTGGCCGGCGCCGTGCTGGCGACGGTCGGCGACGACGGCTATGCCCTCATCGCCGACCCCGGGCGCCTCTCGCTCGCCGCCTTCCTGCTGGAAGCGGAGGAAGGGGGGATGGCGGTCACGGAGCACTGGACCGTCCCGTTTGCCGAAGGAGCGCAACGGCACACGATCCAGCTGCATGTCCTCCGCATTCGTTAGGCGCGGCCCAGCGGGGGCGACGCGGGGGCGGGACGCCGCGCGCGTGCGGGACGCCGCGTGAGTGACGGGCCCCTACCGCCCGACCCGCTCCCCGCACCCCGACAGCACCGTCCCGTCGAAGGTGACGGTGGCCGTGTGGCTCCACACCTTGTCGGCCATGGTATCCTGGCACCGCCGCTCCTCGAGCGTCACCTCGAGCGTGTGGGCCTCCGGGGGCGGGGTGATCGCGACCCAGCGCAGCCGCTTCCCCGCGGCTTCGGGCGCGGCGGACGGAAAGGCGATCCCCTTGGGATAGTCGGGCGTGGTGTAGGTGAGCCCCGACGCCCCGATGCGCACGGACCAGAAGGGCTCGTTCCCCGCCAGGCGGAAGTGCCCGGCCTCGCCGGGGCTGGACCGCGGGAGCGCCGAGGTCTCGCCGCTGGTCGGCGCCCCCGCCGCGGTGGCGCTGTCGACGATGGACGGCGCCGGTGCTCGCGCGCCCACGCTGTCCGTCCCCCCTCCCTCCCTCGCCCCCCCGCACGCCGCGAGCGCGAGCGCGAGCCCCACGACGGCCGAGAGGAGCGCCCCACGCAAGCCAGCGCCGATGCCGCGCATCACCGCACTCCCGACTCCCGACTCCCGACTCCCATCTCCTCCCCCTCCTCCCTCACGCCTTGCCCCCCTCCTCCAGCCGCCCCGCCACGACCTCCGCGATGTCGTACACCGGGACGTCGCTCCCCAGCTTGGCCCCGGCGTCGTTCAGCATCGTCATGCAGAACGGGCAGGCGACGGCGAGGGCCTCGGCGCCGGTGGCCAGCAGCTCCTTCTGGCGCTCCACGTTGATGCGCTCGCCCACGCGCTCCTCCATCCACATGCGGCCGCCGCCCGCGCCGCAGCACATCCCGCGGTCGCGCGAGCGTGGCGCTTCCACCAGCTGCATCACCGGGAGGGCGCGCTTCAGCGCCTCGCGCGGGGCGTCGTACACGTCGTTGTAGCGCCCCAGGTAGCACGAGTCGTGGTAGGCCATCACCAGCTTCTCCCCCTCATCGTGCTTGAGCGGCACCCGGTCGTCGGCCAGGAGGCGCTCGATGTACGTCGAGTGGTGGATGACCTCGTAGTGCCCCCCCAGCTGCGGGAACTCGTTCCCGATCTGGTGGAAGCAGTGCGGGCACGACGTCACGATCGTGGTGACCTCGTAGCGGTCGAGCGTGTCGATGGCCTGCCTGGCCAGCATCTGGTACAGGTACTCGTTCCCCATGCGCCGCGCCGGGTCGCCATTGCAGCTCTCCTCCTGCCCGAGGATCGCGAAGCGGATTCCCGCCGCCTTGAGGATGCGGGCGAAGGCGACGGTGGTCTTCTTGGCCCGGTCGTCAAACGATCCCATGCAGCCGACCCAGAACAGGATGTCCGGGCGCTCGCCGCGCTCGAACAGCTCGGCCATCGTGGGGATGTCGAGCCCCTCGGCCCACCGGGCGCGCTCCGCCGGCTGGAAGGCCCACGGCGAGCCGTTGCGCTCCATCGCCTCGAAGGCGGGGAGGACCTCCTCGGGGAAGCGCGACTCGGTGAGCACCAGGTTGCGCCGCATCTCGTTGATGATCTCCAGCTGGTCGATGGAGACCGGGCACTCGTACACGCAGGCGCGGCACGAGGTGCAGGCCCACAGCTCCTCCTCGGTGATGAAGTTGTCGAGGAGCCTGTGGTCGAGCACCGCCGCCCGCGAGGCGTCGTCGCCGGCCGGGGCGCCGATGAGCGGCATCCCGAAGACGTCGTCGCCTCCCACCAGCGCCGGCGCCACCTCGCCGAGTCGCTGGCGCGTGTTGACCACGATCTTGCGCGGCGAGAGCATCTTGCCCGTGAGGTTCGCGGGGCACACCGCGGTGCAACGCCCGCACTCGGTGCAGGCGTAGCTGTCCAGGAGGTTCTTCCAGCTCAGGTGCGTCACGTCGGCGGCGCCGAAGACCTCGCTCTCGGTCTCGAGGTCCATCGGCTTCATGGCCCCCACCGTCCCCGGCCCGCTCGTGTTGGACAGGAAGGTGTTGGGAAGCGAGACGATGACGTGCAGGTGCTTGGAATACGGGAGGTAGTTGAGGAAGACGAAGATGAGGAGGGCATGCGCCCACCAGCTCGTGCCGTGCACCGCGCCGGCCGTTGCCGGTGACATCCAGCCGAGCAGCGCCGACAGCGGCGCCGACAGCGGCTGCACCATGGCCGGAATCTCCGTCCCCAGCACGCGCTCGGTGGCGGCGGTGACGAGGAGCGTCACCATGAGCCCGGCGATGAGGGAGAGGATGAAGATGGCGTCGCCCGAGTGGACCCCGTCGCCTTGCAGCCGCTTGGGCTTCACCACGATGCGGCGATACAGGAGGATGGTCACCGCCAGCAGCACCGCGCCCGCCGTCGCCTCCTGCGACACCAGGAAGAGCCAGTGCAGCGGCGCGGGCAGGACCCGGGCGTAGCTGAAGCTGGGGAAGAGCCCGTGCAGGATGATCTCCAGCGCCCCCACCTGGAGGACCAGGAAGCCCCAGAAGACGAGGGCGTGCAGCGGCCCCGCCACCGGATCGCGCAGGATCTTCTTCTGCGCGATGCCGATGGTGAGGAGGTTCACGACGCGGCGCGGGATGTCGTTGAGCCGGAAGTCGCTGGTCCCCAGGCGCATGAAGCGCACGAGGCGCTGCGCACTGTACGAGAAGAAGGCCAGCGCCAGCGTGAAGACGAAAGCGAACGCCACGTTGGACATGAGGGGAGTGCTGGAGGTCGGAAGGCGCTCGGCGCGCGGCGCGCCCCGAAGGGGCGCCGCGCGACGACTCGGTGCGACGGACTCAGTGCGACGACTGCCTGGCCTGCTGCACCGCCGCGGTCAAGGCAGGGACGACCTCGAAAACATCGCCCACGATGCCGTAATCGGCCACCTTGAAGATGGGGGCCTCCTTGTCCTTGTTGATCGCCACGATGCACTTGGAGGTGCGCATCCCGGCCAGGTGCTGGATCGCGCCCGAGATGCCGACGGCGACGTAGAGGTCGGGCGAGACGAGGCGTCCCGTCTGCCCGATCTGGTCGCTGTGCGGGCGCCATCCCTCGTCGGTGACGGCGCGCGTGGCCCCCACCGCCGCGTTGCCGAAGGCGGCCGCCAGCTCCTCGACGAGCTTGAAGTGCTCGGCGGCCTTGAGCCCGCGCCCGCCGCTGATGATGACCGGCGCCTCCCCGAGGTCGAGCTTCTTGGTGTCGCCGAGCACCGTGTCGGTCACGACGACGCGCGCCGCCGCGGGGGCGACGGGAGGGGCGACGCTCTCGGTCCGCCCGCCCCCCGCCTTCCTGGCGGCGGCGACGGCGCCCGGGCGCACGGAGAGGACGGCCGGCGTCCCCACCAGCCTGAGCGACTGCACGACCTTCCCCGTGTAGCCCGGGTGCGCGACGGTGACGGCGTCAGCCGCAACGCTGAAGGCTGTGACGTCGGTCGCGACCGCGACGCGCAGCGCGGCCGCGGTGCGCGGGGCCAGGTCCTTCCCCTGTGCCGAGGCGGAGAAGACCACGACGCGGTAGTCGCCCCCCTGCACCCGCGCGGCGACCAGCGCCGCCGTCGCCTCGGGGGAATAGTTGGCGAAGCCCGGGTCCTCGCAGGTGACGACGACGTCGGCCCCATGCTCGGCCAGGGCGGCCGCCTTCGCCGCCACGCCCGGGGGCCCCACGAGGATGGCGTGCACCTCGCCGCCGAGCTGGTCGGCGACCTGCCGCGCGGCGGTGACCGCCTCGAACGCGACCTTGCGCAGCTCGCCGCCGCGCGATTCCGCAAATGCCAGGACGTTAGGCATCACAGCACCTTCGCTTCAGTCTGGAGGAGCCGAATGAGATCGGGGACCGCGGCGGCCCCCTCGCCGATGATGCGCCCGGCCGCGCGCGGCGCCGGGAGGTCCATCTTCTCGACCGTCAGCCGCACCTCGCCCAGCTGCGCCGGCCTGACCTCGAGCGGCTTCTTCTTGGCCGCCATGATCCCCTTGAGCGACGGGTAGCGCGGGCGCGCAATCCCCTCGTCGATGGAGACGATGGCCGGGAGCGGGAACTTCACGAGCTCGCCCCCTCCCTCGATCTCGCGGCGGGCCGTCCCGGCACCGCCGGCGATGTCGAGCTTGCTGCAGGCGTGCACCACGGGGAGGCCGAGCAGCTCGCCGACGTGGAACTGCGTGACGCCGCTGGCGCCGTCGATCGACATCTTCCCGAACATGATGAGGTCGTAGCCGCCGACCTTGAGTTCGGCGGCGAGGGCGCTGGCGATGGCGTAGCTGTCGAAGGGGACGGCGTCGCACTTGAGCTGGACGGCCCGGGCGGCCCCCATGCTCAGCGCCTTGCGCAGCGTCTCCTGGACGACGTCGGGCCCCACCGAGATCACGTGGACCTCGCTGGCCGGGTCCTTCTCCGTCAGGAGCAACGCCGCCTCGACCGCGTACCCGTCGAAGTCCGACATGTCCCACTTGAGCCCCGTCTCGTCCACCGCCTTGCCCGAGGGGGCGATCTTGAAGTTCACGTCCATCTCAGGGACGCGCTTGATGCAAACGGCGATCTTCACCGTTACGTCTCCAGGTGTAGGAAGCGGGGGATAATCTAGCGGCTGGCCCCGGGGAGTGGAGGAGACGACGCCCCATGGCACATCTTTGGGCATGCCCGACACAATCACCGCACCCGCCGCCCTGATTACCGGCGCGACCTCGGGGCTGGGGGCCGCCTACGCGCGCCAGCTCGCGCGCGCCGGCCACCCGCTCATCCTCGTGGCCCGCGACCGGCCGCGCCTCGAGGCGACCGCCGCCGCGCTGCACGCCGAGCACCGCGTCCGGGTGGAGGTCATCTCCGCCGACCTGGCGACCGACGCCGGGGTCGACGCCGTCGTCGCGCGCATCGACGCGGGGCTCGACGACGACTCGCGCTTCGTCGGGCTCCTGGTCAACAACGCGGGCTTCGGGACCAGGGGATCGCTCCTCACGGGCGATCGCGCCGGCCAGGAGGCGATGGTCCGCGTCCACGTTGTGGCCGTGAACCGGCTCACGCAGGCCGCCCTGGCCCCCATGGCGCGGCGCCAGCGGGGGGCGATCATCACCGTCTCGTCGGTCGCCTCGTACCTAACGAGCCCCGGCGCGGTGAACTACTGCGCCACCAAGGCCTACCAGCGCGTGGCGATGGAGGGGCTGGCCGCCGAGGTGGCGCGCCGCGGGATCTACGTGCAGGCCTGCTGCCCGGGCTTCACCCGCACCGAGTTCCACGCCCGCGCCGAGATGAAGACCTCGCAGATCCCCGGCTTCCTCTGGATGGACGCCGACGAGGTCGTGGCGGTGTCGCTCGCCGCGCTGGAGCGCCGCGCCCCGGTGACGGTGGTCCCCGGGTTCACCTTTCGCGCCATCGTCCTCCTCCTGCGCTACCTGCCGCGCTGGATCCTGATGCGCGCCACCCGGCGCTACCAGGCGACGCGCGGCGTCCAGCAGTACGGGCCATCGCTCGAATAGTGGCCCCCCCCGGGGCGGGCGGCGGCGCGGCGACGCCGTCCCGGGCGATGGCGGCTAGTGGAACTCGAGGGCCGAGTACATCTGGCTCCAGGCGTGCCGTGCCGGCCCGGTGGCGTACTCGCGCGAGCGCGTCACCGCCCGCCACCCCACGGTCAGGCGGCGCAGGCGGAGCGCCGCGCCGAATTCGTACTCGCTCACGGTCGGCACCCGCGTCACCAGCCGGGTGGGGGTGGTGAAGAGCGTCCCGTCCAGCGAGAAGTCGTGCGCCACGTACTCGCGCCTCCCCCCGGCCTGCAGCTGCAACTCCCAGGGGCCGCGCCCGCGCCACTCCCGCGGGTCCCAGGGATGCGAGAGGTTGATCCCCATCCGCACCCGAGCGCCGAGGTCGGCGGCGGTGCGGATGTTCCCCAGCGAGACCGCCGCCGAGGGGGCGAGGTCGAGGACCCCATGCCCTCCCGGCGCCCAGCGCGCGAGCAGGAGCGACTGCCGCACGCCGAGCACGACCCCCGGCTCGAAGCCCACCTGCGTCTCCCACCCCGTGGCCCTGGTGGTGTACTTCGAGGTGATGGCGTGGGCGATGGACTGCGCCAGGCTGCCTAACGCTGGCGGGCCGGTGACGCCCACGGCGAGCGAGTACGTGCGCAGCGCGCGCGCCGAGATCCGCCGCCCCTCGGCGCCCACGTAGAGCCAGGCGGCGTACGGACGCTCGCGCTCCCAGTCGGGCGACGAATACGGCGGGCGGTCCAGGTTGGGGGTGTACATCTCCTGCGCCAGCGAGAACTGCGTCGACAGGCACGCCCCCTCGCCCTGGGCGGAGGCGGCGCACCCCGGCGCCGCGCCGCCCAGCCGCTTCCCCCACCACGGCGCGCGCAGCGCCTCCACCGCCAGCACCACGCCGTTGGTGTACTCCTCGTCGGTCCGATGCCCGGGGTGGAGCCAGAAGTTGTAGGCGTCGTTGTCCAGGCGCACGCGCGGGAGCCACGGCGACCCGGCGCTCCGCGGCGCGGTGCGCGCGGCGCCGTCGCGCTCCCCTCCCCCGTTCCCCTCCTGGGCACGCGCCGGCGTCCCTCCCCATGCCAGGGCCACCGCCACGCCCCACGCCAGGGCAGCGACCCGGGCGCGGCCGCGGGCGCCGGCGCGGCCACGCCGGCGCGCGGCGGCGCCGGCCGGCGGAGGCGCGCCAGGGCCCCGCGCACCCCAAACGACGAAGAGCCGGCGGGCCGGCTCTTCGCGATGCATGGTGCGCGACGTCACGTGGCGACGCTCAATTGAAGGCGTTGAGCCCCGTCACGGCCTGCCCGAGGATGAGCGAGTGCACGTCATGCGTCCCCTCGTACGTGTACACGCTCTCCAGGTTGGCCATGTGCCGCATGGCCGAGTACTCGGCCAGGATCCCGTTGGCGCCCAGGAGCCGGCGCGCCTCGCGGGCGATGTTGGTGGCGATGTCGACGTTGTTGCGCTTGGCCAGCGAGACCTGCTGCGGGGTGAAGGTCCCGGCGTCCTTGAGGCGCCCCAGGTGCAACGACACCAGCTGCGCCTTCACGATCTCGGTCAGCATGTCGGCCAGGCGCTCCTGCTGGAGCTGGAAGCCGGCGATCGGCTTGTCGAACATCACCCGGTTCTTGGCGTACGCCAGTGCCTCCTCGTAGCACGCCATCGCCGCCCCGATGGCCCCCCACGAGATCCCGTAGCGCGCCTGCGTCAGGCACATGAGCGGCGACTTGAGGCCGCCACTCTTCGGCAGGATCGCGTCGGCCGGGAGCTGCACGTTGTCGAAGGTGAGCTCGCTCGTGTCGGAGGCGCGCAGCGAGAGCTTCCCCTTCTGGTCCTTCGCCTTGAACCCCTTGGTGTCGGTCGGGACGACGAAGCCGCGGATGGAGCGCTGGTCCTTGTCGCCGTTGGTCTTGGCCCACACCACCGACACGTGCGCCTGCGACCCGTTGGTGATCCACATCTTCCCGCCGTTCAGCACCCACGTCCCGTCGGGCTGCTGGTTGGCCATGGTGATCATCCCCGACGGGTTGGAGCCGTAGTCGGGCTCGGTGAGGCCGAAGCAGCCGATCGCCTCGCCCCGGGCGAGCCTCGGGAGCCAGTGACGCTTCTGCTCCTCGCTCCCGAAGGCGTAGATGGGATACATCACCAGCGCGCCCTGCACCGAGGCAAACGAGCGGATGCCGGAGTCGCCGCGCTCCAGCTCCTGCATGATGAGCCCGTACGCCACGTTGTTGAGCCCCGCGCACCCGTATTCCTCGGGAAGGTTGGCCCCCAGCACCCCCAGCGCCGCCATCTCGGGGATCAGCTCCCGGGGAAACCGCCCCTCCACGTAGCACTCCCCGATGATGGGGAGGACACGCTCGTCGACGAAGCGGCGCACGCTGTCGCGCACGGCGCGCTCCTCTTCGCTGAGCGCGCTCTCGATGTTGAAGAAGTCGTTGGTCATGAGGGGGGAAGATAGCGTCCCATCACCCGCGCCCCCAGATAGGCCGCGGGAGCGGCGAGGAGGGCGGGAAAGGCCAGCGTCGCCATGAAGGGGGCCCACGCCGGGAGCTGCATCGAGGCCGCCAGCGACGGGGAGAAGCTCCTCACCGGGGCCCCGCCCAGCGCGGCGACGCCCAGGTAGCCCCCCCACGCCAGCGCCGCCCCGGCGGCGGCGATCAGCCCGGGAAAGCGCGAGCGGCGCGCCACCACGCCGTACGCCGCCGCCACCACGGGGACGGCCCACCATCCCAGGAGCACGGTGCCTAACGCGATGACGAGCGCCACCAGGATCACGCGAAGTGTCGTCATCTCAGCGCCCTCCCGGGACGAGGGAGAGGCGCGACGTCACCTGCGACGCCGGCAGCGAGTCGAGGGCGGACGGGAAGACCAGGAGCTCCAGGTCGCCGTCCTTCCACAAGCGCAACCGGTCGGCGTAGCGCGGCGAGGCGGGGTTCCCGCTCTGCCCCCCCGGGTACGTCCCCATCGCCCGGATCGTCGGCCCCAGCTCCACCACCATCCGCCAGCTGGCGCCGAACCCCCCGTTCTGCACCGAGGGGTTGAGCGTGCCGCGCCCCCCCTGCACGGCGAGGCCGACCGCCGAGAACCCCTCGAGCCCGAGCAGGTGGTTCACCCGCGCCCTCGCCACCTTCCCCCACGCCCACCCGCCCCGCGAGGGCGGGCCGTGACGGGCGACGAGCGAGTCGTAGCTCGCGGCGAGCGCGCCGGCCAGCAGCGCGTCGCGATCCTCCACCACGTCCCGGGTCGACCGGCGGTCCCACCACGGACTGGCCGAGTCGGCCATCAGCGCCAGGAAGACCGACGAGCTGGGGGTCGCCACGCGCAGCGAGTCTCCCGGGGGGACGAGCTCGTCCCAGGTCCGCCGCACCGACATCCCCAGCGCCGTCTCGAAGAGGAGCGCGCCGTCGTTGCCGACGGTATAGCGGCGGTCCCACGCCCCCAAGAGCGAGTCGGCGGCGGTCAGCGACGCGCTCCCCGCCCCACGCGCCGCGGCCACGCGCGCCGCATGGCGCAGGTAGGCGACGAACCAGTCCGCGCGCACGCTCCCCGGATCGGTCTGGTAGCGCCGCATGTCGTCCAGGGTGACGCTCGCGTTCTGCCGCAGCAGGCGGTTGATCTGCAGGGCGCGCCACGGCTCGAACGCCGCGTCGTAGCCGAAGTAGGCCGGCGTGTGGCGCGAGTCGATCGGTTCCTGGTTGGCCGAGGCGAGGTACCCCTGCGCGGGGTTCAGCGCCTGCGGGTACTGCGCCACGGGCCAGTAGCCGGTCCAGTCGCTGGCCGAGGTCGAGCCGTCGAGGATCGCCAGCCCGTCGTGCCCCGCCGGGCGCAACGGGTAGTGTCCGGTGGAGCGGATGGCGATGTTGCCGGCGCGGTCGGCGACGATGGCGTTCTGGGCCGGGGCGAAGAAGTCGCGCGCGTACGCGTCGAGGAACTCCATCGCCGTGGTGGCGCGCGCGGCGTTGGAGTAGGCCGCGGCCAGGTCGGAGGGCTCGTTCACCGTCCAGCGCATCGACACCCACTCGTTGCCCAGGCGCTGCAACGGCCCGCGGTGCGTATAGCGCACCGTGTCCACCCGCAGGATCTCGCCCCCCTTGCCGCGATACTCCTCCTGCCGCCGCTCCAGCGGCTTCCAGACCCCGTCCAGGAGGTACCGGGTGGGGCGCGCCTGGTCGTCGAGCGTCTCGCGGTAGTAGTCCAGGACGTCGGCGCCGGTGTTGGTCGTGGACCAGGCGACGTTCCGCGTGAACCCCATGACGATCCCCGGGGTGCCCGGGATGGTGACGCCGTACACGTCGAGCTGGCCCGGGACGACGAGGTGCGCCTCGTACCAGATGCTGGGGAGGGTGAGCCCCAGGTGGGGGTCGCCCGCCAGGAGGGCGTGCCCGCTCCGGCTGCGCGCGGGCGAGACGGCCCAGTTGTTGGAGGCGAAGCTGCGCGAGACCTCGGCGTCATCGTCGCGCACCCCGCGCGGGAGGAGCGGGACGAGCGCCAACGCCGCCGAGTCCGTTGCACCCGGCGGCGGAAGGACGAGCGGATCGGTGCGGGGGGCGTCGCCGCCGTTGGGCTGGATGGGCTCCTGCACCGGCGTGTGCAACGGGAAGAGCGCGCGCGCCGCGGCCTCTCCCACCAGCGCCTTCGCCGCCAGGCGATCGCGCTCGCCGTTCATGTAGGCCAGCGTGAACCCCATCCGGCTGTACAGGTGCAACGAGTTCACCGGAGACCACCGCGCCGGGCGCCGCCCCAGCAGCTTGTACTCCACCGGCCACTCGGCGGGCGACGCCTGGTCGATCCAGGCGTTCACCCCCTCGGCGTAGGCCTCGAGGAAGCGCCGCCCCTTGGAATCGGCGGGGAACGACGCCAACCCCTGCTCCGCCCCCCACGGGAGCCCCAGGTGGCGCGCCTCGCTGTCGGCGGGAATCGCCGCGGGGCCCACGAGCTCCGTCAGCGTCCCGGCCCCCGCGCGCGCCTGGAGCTCCATCTGGAACAGGCGGTCGCGCGCCACCACGAAGCCCAACGCGCGCATCGCGTCCTCCTCGGTGGCGGCGAAGATGTGCGGCACGCCCCGGGAGTCGTAGCGCACCTCGACGCGATCGCTCAGCGACGGAAGGGCCGACACGGCGCTGTCGGGGAGATCGGCGTACGTGGCCGCCGACCAGGCGCCGTGCACCGGGTCCAGCAGCGCCCCGAGCGGGGGGAGCGGACCGGCGCCGGCGCGCCCGACGTAGAGCGCCCCCGCGAGGAGGGCGGCGGCGCCGAGGAGGGCGACTGGGCGGAGGGTCATGGGGGGCAAGTTACTCGGCGAGGTGGAAGGTCGAAATGCGCATCGCGCGCCGGCCAAGGCGTCATCGCAGGACGCGCCTGGCCCGCGGCGTCGTCCCGACCTCGCGCGCCTTGCGGCGGAAGCCGGGACCGTGATCGATGGGGTGCCCGTTCTCCTCCTGCCACTGGTGCACCATCTCGTGGAGGAGCGTGTCGACCGCCTCCCGCCATCCATGCCGCCGGATGTGGCGCCGGCTGATCGCGATCTCGGCGCCTTCGGGGTGCGAGCGCGCCGGGGCGTAGTGCCCGAGCCGCGTCCTCATGCGGCGTGAGACGATGACCGGGATGGTGCGCAGGGCGCCGCCGAATCGCTCGGCGTTGAGGCGGGCGTGCTCGCGTTGCAGCCGCTGGGCCATGGCGTGGTCGTCGGGGGGGAGCGCGGCGCGGCGCGGGGGCGGGGGCACGGCCCCGCTCCCGAGCGGGTGCGACACGATGACGCGGCGCGCCGCCGCACGCGCCGCCCCGCGCCCCGAGACGAAGGCCGCGATGGCACGCACGACGTCGTCGGGGGCGTCGACGAATCCGCCCTGCACGCGGAGTGTCCCGCCGCGGTACGAGACCAGGGTCCTGCGGTTGCGCGTGAGGCGCAGCGTCGTGATGTCGCGCAGCCCGAAGGCGCGCAAGCGTGCGAGGAGCGCGCCGGCGTCGGTGGCGCGGGCCTCGGGGGTGTGCGATTCGCGTGGGCGCGGTTCGCGCGGCGACGGTTCGCGCGGTGGCGGTTCGCGCGGTGGCGGTTCGCGCGGTTGCGGCGGTTCGCGCGGTGGCGGTTCGCGCGGTGGCGGTTCGCGCGGTGGCGGTTCGCGCGGTGGCGGTTCGCGCGGTGGCGCCGCCGGTGTCCGGGGCGCGCCCGGAGCGCGGGGCGCTCCGTCCAGCGCGAGCTCCAGCTGCGCGCCGTCGTTCGTCAGTCCGAGTCGTGCGAGGAGCGCGCGAAACACTCGCCGGGGCCGGGGACGAAGTTGTGGTCGGCGGTGGACCAGATGTGCGTCACGATCCGGATCTCGCCGGGGGTGATGGCGATGACGTTCACGCTCGACGGGCGTCCCCCGCGCGAGCGGTTCGACACCGTCCCGGCGGTCGAGATCACGGTCCCCTTGCGCGTGTGCTCCACGAAGTGGATCGCCTCCTGGTGATCGTGCCCGCACAGCACCAGGTCGACGTCCATCGACGCGAACGCCCCCAGGATCTGCCTGGTGTGCTTGAGCCCGTGCCGCTGCGACAGCTGTCCCTTGACCGGGTTGTGGTGCATCACGACGACGCGGGCGTCGCCCGCGGGCGAGGCCTCGAACTCGTGCCGCGCGTGGGCGAGCTGCGTCCGGCGCAGGTCGCCGATGATGGAGATGTCGCGCACGTTCCAGGTCAGGGTGCGCGCGTGCACGCCCTGCGAGGTGTTGAGCCCCACCACCGTGCACCCGGGAGTGCGCAGCACCGGCTCCAGCTCGTGATCCACGTAGCGGCGGTACGGCTCGTACATCGTCGCCGTCCCCCGCAGGTGCAACGGCGACCGCCACCAGGCCACGTCGTGGTTCCCGGGGACGCAGATGACCTTGCTCACCTTGCGCGCGTCGCGGATGAACGAGCTGGCGCGCTGGAACTCCCCGGCCCGCGCGCGCTGCGACACGTCGCCCGAGATGGCGACGATGTCGTACCGCTCGCGCTGGATGTGTTCCTCGATGGCGTCGATCTGCTCCGGGACCGCCGGCCGCCCGAAGTGCAGGTCGGACACGTGATAGAGGCGGATCGCCGCGCCGCGCCCCGCGCCGCCGCCGGTCGCGCGTGCCGTCACGGACTCCGTCACCGACTCCGTCACCGACTCCGTCACCGACTCCGTCACCGACTCCGTCACCCTACGCGCCGAGCCTCGCGATCACCGCGTCGGCGAACTGCCGCGTGGACGCGCTCCCCCCGAGGTCGCGCGTCGTCGTCTTCCCCTCGCGCAGGGTGGCGATCACGGCGTCGCGCACGCGCTGGCCCAGCGCTTCCTCTCCCACGTGCTCCAGCATGAGGCAGGCGGCGAGGGTGAGGGCGGTCGGGTTCGCGATCCCCTGCCCCGCGATGTCGGGAGCCGTCCCGTGCACCGCCTCGAAGATCGCCGCATGCTTCCCGATGTTGGCCCCGGGGGCGAGCCCCAGCCCGCCGACGAGCCCCGACACCAGGTCCGACAGGATGTCGCCGAACAGGTTGGTCGTCACGATCACGTCGAACTGCTCGGGCTTGATCACCAGCTGCATGGCGCAGGCGTCGATGATGCGCTCGTCGTAGGCGATGCGCCCCTCGTACTCCTTGGCCACCTGCTGCCCCATCGAGCGGAACAGCCCCTGCGAGTACTTCAGGATGTTCGCCTTGTGCACCAGGGTGACCTTCCTGCGCCCGTGGGCCACCGCGTACTCGAACGCATAGCGGATCACGCGCTCCGAGCCGAGGCGCGTGATGAGGGCGATCGACTCGGCGGCCGCCTTCTCGTCCTCGCCGATCTTGATGTAGTGCTCGAGTCCCGCGTAGAGCCCCTCGGTGTTCTCGCGCACGAGGACGATGTCGACCTTGTCGAAGCGCCCGCCGGGGAGGATCACCCGCGCCGGCCGCACGTTGGCGTACAGGTCGAACGACTTGCGGAGCGCCACGTTCACCGAACGGAATCCCTCGCCCACCGGGGTCTCGAGCGGCCCCTTGAGCGCCAGGCGCGTGCGCTTGATGGCGTCGAGCGTCGCGTCGGGCATGGGGTTGTTGTGGGCGTGCACCGCGGCCATGCCGGCCAGCTGGCGGTCCCACGCAAAGGGGGAGCCGGCGGCGTCGAGGATGCGAACGGTCGCGTCGGTGATGTCGGGACCGATGCCGTCGCCAGGGATGAGCGTACAGGGAATCGACATGGTATGAAGGACCGCGTGCGCGGATGCGGAGTCGGGAGTCAGCGAGGGACGACGAGGTCGGCGACGCGGAGCGCCAGCGACGAGAGCGCGGCCGGCGCAAAGGCGCCGAGCGGGTCACCCGCGACGTCTCCCACCCAGATCACCTGCGCCCCGCGGGCATCGACCACCGCCGAGCGCAGCGTCATGCGCCCCGCCGCGCCGCCGTCCAGCGCCTCGATGCGCAGCTCCAGCGGGACGAAGGCGAAGCGCGAGTCGCTCACCCCCGCCAGGGCGCGCAGCTGCGAGGCGAACGGCTCCATCAGCGGCTCGCTCGGCTTGCGGATCGCCACGCGGATGGGGTCGAGCGCCCGCATGGCGCCCGGGTCGGTGAGGTAGGTGGGGTTGCGGCGCGCCGCGCGCTGCAGCGCCGGCGGGAAGAGCCAGATCGACGAGAGCCCGCGCTCTCCGAGTTCGTGCGCGATCGCGCTGTCGACCGCGGCGAGCAGGGACTTGTCGCCTCCCCCGGCGGTGCGCCACCCCAGGCGATCCTCGCCGACGAGGGCCTGCGTGGGGAGGACCATCACCTTCTGCGCCGCGAGGCGGTTGAGCTGTCCCGCCGACGCGGCGGGGACGCCTGCGCGCGGCCTCGA
>MEDZ01000058.1 GCA_001724275.1 Gemmatimonadetes bacterium SCN 70-22 | reverse complement strand
TGCGACTCGGTAAAGCGGGACTTCTTCATCGGTGATGCCTCCCGAAAGGCACCCCGGAAAGTCTACGCCACGCTGTCTACCCGATAGGGGAGCTTACCGTATCGCCGCAGTCGCGCGAAGGATCAGGAGGCACTCCGGCTTCGGCTGCGCGACCTCGCGACGGCGCGGCCGCGCTTCGGGTATCTGCGCCTTCACGTGCTGCTCCGCCGAGATGGCTGGCTGGTCAACAAGAAGCGGGTGCGGCGGTTGTATCGCCTGGAAGGGCTGCCACTGCGCCACCGGGTCCGTCGACGGAAGCACATGGCGCTACATCGAGGGGCGGCTCCGACGCCGACGGCGCGAGCACAGCGCTGGAGCATGGACTTCGTACACGATCAGTGGCTCGATGGCAGACCGTTTCGCGTGTTGACGCTGATCGATCACTGGAATCGCGAGCGTGTGCTACTGGAGCCCGCGTTTGGCTTCCGGGGCGCGCGGGTGGCCGAGCGGCTCGACGAGGCCATCACGCGCGTGGGACGCCCGGTCTCGATCACCGGCGATCACGGCACGGAGTTCACGTCCCGCGCGCTCGAAGCGTGGGCCTACGACCGGGGCGTCCAGCTCGACTTCACCCGACCCGGCAAGCCCACGGACAACGGGCACATCGAGTCCTTCAACGGCCGGCTGCGAGACGAATGCCTGAACGTGCAGCAGTTCCTGTCGCTTGACGACGCCCGCGCCAAGCTCACCGCTTGGCAGCGGGACTACAACGAACACCGCCCCCACAGCGCCCTGGGACACCTGACCCCCAGGGAGTTCACCCAGAAGCGTCAGGACATCACGGTGCGTTCCCTCGAGGCTACTCCAGCTTAGCCCTGTCTCCAAACGGGACCAACGTCACTCGCGAGCACCCGCCGCTGCGACAGGCGAATGGCGCCGCCGGACGAGCGCCCTCCCTTCAAGGTCTGCTTCCTCGCCCCGACCGCCGCGCCCGTTCCCGCTGCATCTCCCCCTCCCGCCGCCGGCACCACGCGATCCGCTCGGCCACCAGCACCGCGTCGCGCCGGATGTTAGAGATTCCCCCGGTGGCATCGTAATTGTGCCCCACGAAGTAGAGCCCCGGCTGGTCGGCGCTCGTCACCCGGTCGCGCCGCACGGCGAAGCCGCGGGCGTCGCGCTGCACCAGGTCGCCCAGCATCCCTAACGCGGGCGTGAATCCGGTGGCCAGGATGATGGCGTCGAAGGGCGCGCTGGTCCCGTCGGAAAAGACCGCCCCGTCGGGCGTCAGGTGGTCGACGGTCCCCAGCTTCACCTCCGCCTGTCCCGCGCGGATGGCGTCGGCCAGGTGGAAGCCGATGATGGGGATGGCGTCGAGCGGCGAGTGCGCGGGGCGCGGGATGACCGGGGGGCCGCGGCGGCGGTCGGTGGCGCGTTGTACCTGGCGGCTCACCCACTCCTGCGCCGGTCGCGGGAGCCGGCGCAGCAGCTGGGAGACGTACTGGATCGGGACCCCGCCGATGGTGAGCGGGACGACATGCGCCCCCGAGCGCACCAGCATCGTCACCCGCGCCCCGGCCCGCGCCAGCTCGCTCCCGATCTCCCCCCCCGAGTTCCCCACCCCGACCACCAGTACGCGCTGTCCCTCGAACCCCGCCGGGCGCCGGTACTCCACGGAATGCATCAGCCGCCCCCGATACGCCTCGCGCCCCGGCAGCCCGGGGAGGCGCGGGTTGGCGATGATCCCGGTGCACACCACCGCCGCGCTCCCCTCCACCACCCGCCCGTCGCCTAACGTGGCGCTCCACCCGTGCGGCGACCGCCTGAGCGCCCGCACCTCGCTCCCGCACTCGGCGCGCACGCCGAAGCGTTCGGCGTACGCGCGCAGGTAGCGCACGAAATCTCCGCGAGTGGGAAAGAGCGGCGTCCCCCGCCCGTACTTCATCCCCGGAAGCGTGGACATGTGGCGCCCGGTGTGGAGCACCAGCGAGTCGTACAGCTGCTCCCACGAGTACGCGAGGGTGTCGCCACGCTCGAGGAGACGATACGGGATTCCGCGCCGAGCAAGCGACGCCGCAGTCGCCAGCCCCGCGGGGCCCGCGCCAATCACCAGTACCGGATAGGCCGGCTCGCGCATCATCGCGTCACGCGTCGCCCCGCACCTCCGAATGGTCGCCGACCGTCACCTCCCCCCTCACCCCCGCCAGCAGCACCTCGTTCCCCACCAGCGAGTTGCGCAGCGTGCAGCGCGCGATGCGCGCCTTGTCGCCGACGATGGTGTCGCGCAGGTGCGCGTGGTCGATCACGCTCCCCTTCCCGATCGACACGTTGGGCCCCACCACCGACCCGGTGATCGTCACCCCGTCCTCGATGTACACCGGGTGCACCACCTGCGACAGGTCGATCCCCGCCGGGACCCGCGCGCGCCCCTTCTCCAGCATGGCGCGGTTTGTCTCCAGCAGCGTGTCGAGCTTCCCCGCGTCGTACCATCCCTGGACGTCGATCACCTTGATCCTCGCCCCGCGCTCGATCATGTACTGGAAGGCGTCGGTCAGGTAGAACTCCCCCTGGTTGGCGGGGCGCGAGAGGACGTGGTCGATCCCCTCGTACAGCAGCTCCCAGTTGCGGATGTAGTACAGGCCGATGTTGGCCCGCTTCGAGATGGGCTCCTTCGGCTTCTCGACGATCCGCGTCATGTACCCCTCGGCGTCGGTCACCACCACGCCGAAGCGCTGGTAGTCCTCCACCTCCTTGGTCCAGATGATCCCGTCGGCGTCGGTGCTGTTGATCACCGAGAGGTCGGCGTCGAAGATGGTGTCGACGAAGATGATGAGGACGGGGGCGTCGACGTGCGGCCTGGCCAGCGCCACCGCCCCCGCCGTCCCGTCTTGCACCTGCTGCTCGATGAAGACGCCGGGAATGCCGAAGGCGGTGCGCGCGTGCGCCTCGACCTTCTCCTTGAGGTGCCCGGTGATGTACACCACCTGGTCCACGTTCCCCAGGCGCGCCACGTCGTCCATCACGTAGTCCATCACCGGCTTCCCCGCCACCTTCAGCATCGGCTTGGGGGTGACGTGCGTGTGCGGGCGGAGGCGCGTCCCCTTCCCGGCCAGCGGAATGATGACCTTCATGCGGCACTCCTCATGCGGCGCTCCTCATGCGGCACTCCTCATGGCGCGTTGGTCCCCTCGCGCCCGTAGCGGTCCTTGATGCGCACGACGTCGTCGAGCTCGGGGGTCGAGGCCTCGAGGATGTCGCAGTCGGTCACGGCCTCCATGTAGTGCACCGTCCCCGGGGTGATGCGAAAGGCATCGCCGGGCGCGAGCGCCATGTCGCGCAGCTCCTTCTCGCCGGGGAGCTTGACCCAGTACTTCATCTCCCCCGACAGCAGGTACACCGTCTCGTCCTTCACCTCGTGGTACTGCACCGACAGGGCGTGCCCGGCGTGGATGTGGAGGATCTTCCCCACATACCGATCCGTATGGGCCCAGATGATCTCGTACCCCCACGGCTTGGGGACCCGGCGCGGCTCGACGCGCCCGCTCATGCCCCCGTCCATGCGCTCACCCATGCGCCCGCCCATGCGCCCGCCCATGCGCCCGTCCATGCGCCCGTCCATGCGCTCGCTCGCGGTGCGGGGGTCGCCCGGAGGGAGCCTCCCACGGGGCGAGGTGCCGCGCCACGCACCGCCGCACGCCGCGGCAAGCGAGGGCGAGGGCGCGTGGCGCACGTGGAGCCAGTCAGCGACAACGTCTCGGTCATGACACCAGATGTGTGGTTTACGCGGTGCGCCCGGCGGCCCGGCGGCCCGGCGCGCCTCGCTCTCCGCGTCCAGCGGCTGCGTCTTCCGCAAGACGCAACCTGCGCCTTGCAAGTTGCGCACCCGTCCCCCTCATGGCGACCCCCGAACGCACCGCGGGCCACGACCTCGCCTGAGATCGTGGCCCGAGATCGCGGCCCGACGTCGCGGCCCGCGTCACCCGCACCGCCGGAGACCTAGCGAACCCCCGCCGTCAGCTTCCCGCGCAGCGTGTTGAGCCGCTTGCGCACCGAGCCGTCCATCACCGTGTCGCCCACCTTCACGATCACCCCGCCCAGGATGGCCGGGTTCACGTGCACGTGCGGGACGACGGTCTTCCCCAGGCGCTCCGACAGGCGGCGCGCCAGCATGGCGCGGTCGCCGTCGCTGGCCTCGCGCGCCACGGTCACCTGCGCGTGCACCCGCCCCTCGCTCTCGTCCACCAGGTTCGAGAACTCCACCGCGATCGCGGGGATGAGCATCTGGCGGCGGTTGTCCACCACCTTCTGCACGAAGCGCAGCAGCGTGCGCGGGAGCACGGGGGCGAAGGCCCTTTCCAGCACCCGGTTCTTGTTGTCGGCCGAGACCTGCGGGGCGGCCAGAAAGTTCACCAGGCGCGCGTCGCCGGTGATGGCGCTGGCCAGCGCCTGGAAGGTGGCCTCCCAGCTGTCGAGGGCGCCGGCCTTGCGCGCCAGGGCCAGGAGCGCCTCGGCGTAGTTCCGCGCGATGGTCGTCTCGCGCATCTACCGGGGCCCCGCCGCCGGGATCGAGGCCAGGAAGTCTTCCACCAGCTTGCGGTTCGCGGCGTCGTCCAGGTTCTTCGCGATCAGCTTGCCCGCACCGGCCAGCGCCAGGTCGACCGCCTCGCGGCGGAGCTCGGCGATGGCGCGGACCTTCTCGTTCTCGAGGTCGCGGCGGGCGCGCTCGAGCATCTCCTGCTGCTGCGCGCGCGTCTCCTCGAGCATGGAGGTCTTGAGCTTCTCGGCGGTGACGCGCGAGTCGGCGATGTACTTCTGCGCCTCGGCGCGGGCGGCCTCGAGCTGGGCCTGCTGCTCGGCCAGGAGCCTGGCGGCGGCGTCGCGGTCCTGGGCGGCCTTGGTGATCGCCGCCTCGAGCGACGCCTCACGGGCCTCGACCGCGGCGACGAGCGGCTTGAAGGCGAAGCGGGAGAGGACGATGAGAAGGACGACGAAGATGAGCAGGGTCCAGAACATCAACCCGCCGTTAGGCGAGAGGAGGTTGACCTTGCCCCCTTCTTCGGCGGCGAACGCCGTGGCCGGGGTGGCCAGGACGAGGAGGGCGGAGAGGAAGGAAGGGCGCATGGCGGGCGGTTGGCGGCGCCAGGGGGCGCCGGGAGTGGCATGGCGAGGGGTGTGCGCGCGGGCGCCCCGGGGCGCCCGCGGCACTGGAGCCTTAGAACTTGCCCTGGATCTGGAACGCGACGACGACGCCGAAGAGGGCGGCGCCTTCGATGAGGGCGGCCAGGATGAGCGCCGCGGTCTGGATGCGGCCGGCCGCTTCGGGCTGGCGCGCCATCCCCTCGACGGCATGCGCACCGATGTTGCCGATGCCGATGCCGGCGCCGATGACGGCGAGGCCGGCGCCGAGCCCGGCGCCGATGAGGGAGAGACCCTGGTTGTTGCTGGCGGCCTCGGCGGCCACCTGGAGGAGCGGGAACATCTCGATCATTGGAGTATCTCGTGCCTAACGTTGAAAGCCAGCGCTCCGCGATGACGACCCATCCATCGCCCCCTGTCGCCGGGCCCCGGGGCCCAACAGGGATCACCGGTCACGGTGACCGGCTACGATTCCCGCGCCGGTGAGCGACGCCACGCGGGGACCTGCAACCTGCGAAAGCCGGACATTGGACGAGTCGGGAAGCGGAGCAGTCGCGCATCCGCACCTCCGACTCCCGTCCCCCGTCTCCCAACTCCCGCCTCCCTAGTGGTGCGCCTCGCGGATCTGCCCGATGAAGACCGCGGCGAGCAGGGTGAAGATGAAGGCCTGCAGGAAGGCGACGAACAGCTCCAGCATCATGATCGCCACCGCCATCAGGAACGGCGCGGTGGAGACGGGGCCGGCGAAGGTGAAGATGAGCCCGATGAGCGCGAGGACGACGATGTGCCCCGCGGTCATGTTGGCGAAGAGACGGATGGCCAGGGCGAAGGGCTTGGTCAGCTTCCCGATCATCTCGACCGGGGACATGATGAGGAACATGGGGATCCGCATGTAGAGCGGGAGCTCCGTGTTCCAGTAGAAGATGGTGTTGAGGTAGTGGACCCCCTGGGCGCGCATCCCGGCGATTTCCACCACGAAGAAGGTCATGATGGCCAGGGTGGCCGTCACCGCGATGTTCCCGGTGGCCGTGGAGCCGTAGGGGACCAGGCCGAGGAGGTTGGCGGTGAGGATGAAGAAGAAGATGGTGAGGAGGTAGGGGACGAAGGCGTTGCCGTGGGGCCCCACGTTGGGCAGGATGACCTCGTTGCGCATGTACAGCACCATGGCCTCGAGCCCGGCGGCGAACCCCTTGGGGCGCCCCGCCTGGTGGTGGTGGCGGGCGTGGGCCCGCGCCGTCCCCACCAGGATCAGCGTCACCAGGAGGGCGGCGACGATCATCATCACCACGTGCTTGGTGGGCGAGAGGTTGACCGTCATCCCGGCGATGTGCACCGGCTCCCACAGCGGCTCGCACCCGTGCTCGCCCACCTTCCGCCCGATGCAGACCTCCTTGTAGAACGGAGGAAAGACGGACGGGATCTCCATGTGATAGGAGTCCGTGATGTGGGGGGTGATGATGTCGACCTTTCCCCCCGCCTCGGCGGCCGGCGCGTGGGCTTCCTGCGCGGCGAGCGCGTGGGACGGGAGGGCGGCGGTGGCGGCGAGCGAGGCGGCGGCCAGCGCGAAGGCGGTCAGGAGCGGGCGGAACGCTCTCATGTCTTCAGGAACAGGGGTTCGACCAGGGTGGAGACGAACAGGAACAGCGCCATGCTGACCATCGCCGCGCCGGCCGGGAGGGCCAGGGCCTTGACGATGACCAGCGCGTAGGTGACGAACACCAGGAAGCGGAGGATGGCCCCCACCCCCCAGCCGGCGACGACGTTTTCCTTCGCCGAGAGCCGGATGATGGCGAAGGCGATGAGCTGCACGACGAAGGCGATGAGCGCGCTGGTGCCGATGGCGCGGCGCTCGGCGGCGCCGCCGTACAGCGTCGCCAGGATAGCGCCCGCCACCGCGA
The DNA here is from genome assembly GCA_001724275.1 of Gemmatimonadetes bacterium SCN 70-22. NCBI lineage: Bacteria > Pseudomonadati > Gemmatimonadota > Gemmatimonadetes bacterium SCN 70-22. Next base: position 8,421 of record MEDZ01000058.1, on the reverse strand, counting down.
TGACCGAAGATCCAACGATGGCGAACATCCCGAACGACTTCACTGGCGCGTGCCTTCCTGTGCTTTTTCTCGTGCCCGCTCTGTTGCCTGCTCCTGTTCCTGGCGGCGCAGGTCGGCCATGAGCCGGCGGTACATGCTGTAGAAGGCGGCGGAGGCGCCGATGAAGACCCCCGCCAGGACCCCCCATGGCGCCGTCCCGAAGCGCCGGTCGAGCCACTGGCCGGCGTAGAGGAAGGCGACGATGGAGGCGGCAAACTGCAGCCCCACGCCGGCGTAACGCCCGGCCGCGCGGGCGAGCCGGGCGTCGTGCGAATCGCCCAGGTGACCGCCGGCCGGGGTGTGCCGATCCCCACTCATTCGGGCGGGGAATCTAGGAGTTTGTGAAATTTTTCGCAAGCGAAGCTGTGCCCCCCGTCACGTGGAGAAGTGGCGCTTGAGGCGATGTGACGGAAACGCCGCTGGATCTTCAAGTTATAGGAATATGAACTCTTGACGGCCCAGACCGGTGTCGATATGTTGGCGGCGCCTCCGGTTTGTGATCTCCTCTCCGCCACACAACTCAAGGATCTCGGCGCATGCAGCCGCGCGTCCTCACGCTCCTGGTTCCGGCCCTCATCGCCCTCGCGGCCTGCGGGCCACGCGCACGTTCGGCCGAGCCGGCAGCCCGCAAGCGTGTGTCCGGAGGCCCCCCGGTGGCCAGCTCGTTCGACGTGCAGCTGGGGAGCGCCGTCACCTTCGCCCTGCACGTCACCAACAACGCCTCCAAGCGGCTGGAGCTCACCTTTCCCAGCGGGCTGACCCACGACATCGTGGTGATGGACACGGTGGGGCGCGAGGTGTGGCGGTGGAGCCAGGGGCGGCTCTTCACGCAGACGCTGCAGAACAAGGTGCTGGACACCGACGAGACGGTGTCGTACAGCGCCGAGTGGACGCCCCAGCGCGCGCACGGGACGTACATCGCGGTGGCGTCGCTCAAGTCGGAGAACCACCCGGTGGAGCAGCGCGTGAGGTTCTCGTTACCATAGGAGTCGCACGGGCGCGCTTGCGGCGTGCCACGTGCCACGTGCCGGGCAGGACTCATGCGCGTGGCAGGCACCCAATCGAATTCCGAGTGACGGCGAGCCCAACGCGAGGCTCGCCGTTTGCGTTTTCCAGCGGCCCCCTGTTGCATGGCGGGGGCCGCTCGCGGCGCGGCTCTCGTAGCCGGTGCGCACGCGGGTTACCTTCCGGCCCACCTTCACACACAACAGGACCTGGCGTGGGGACCACCGAACAGGCACAGGCGCAGGCATTGACCGACCAGCGCGACCTCGAGCTGCTCAAGAAGCTGTCGGCGTCGCGCAAGGCGCTGCTGGCGCAGATTGGGCGGCGGATCATCGGGCAGCAGGAGATCGTGGAGAACCTCGTGGCCGCGATATTGGCCGGGGGGCACGTGGTGATCGTGGGGGTGCCTGGGCTGGCCAAGACGCTGCTGGTGCAGACGGTGGCCGAGGCGCTGGACCTGTCGTTCTCGCGCGTGCAGTTCACCCCCGACCTGATGCCGGGCGACATCACCGGGACCGAGCTGCTGGAGGAGGATCACGCCACGGGGCGCCGGGTCTTCAAGTTCGTGAAGGGGCCGGTGTTCGCCAACGTGGTGCTGGCCGACGAGATCAACCGGGCCCCGCCAAAGACGCAGAGCGCGCTGTTGCAGGCCATGCAGGAGCGCACGGTGACGGTGGCGGGGCAGACGCACAAGTTGCCGTCGCCGTTCTTCGTGCTGGCCACGCAGAACCCCATCGAGCAGGAGGCCACGTATCCGTTGCCCGAGGCGCAGCTGGACCGCTTCATGTTCGAGCTGAACGTGGGGTATCCGAGCTTCGAGGAGGAGGAGCGGATCGTGACGTCGACCACCGGCGCGGGCGAGGTGACGATAGAGCCGGTGTTGAAGGGGGACGAGGTGCTGGAGCTGCAGCGGCTGGTGCGGCGGATGCCGGCGCCGCCGAGCGTGGTGAAGTTCGCGGTGGGGCTGGCGCGCTCGACGCGTCCCAGCGAGCCCGACGCGCACGCGGAGATCCGGAAGTACGTGTCGTACGGGACGGGGCCGCGCGCGTCGCAGTACCTGATACTGGGGGCCAAGGCGCGGGCGGCGATGGACGGGCGCCCGGTGCCGGACATCGACGACGTGCGGAGCGTGGCGATGACGGTGCTGCGGCACCGGATGGTGATGAACTTCCAGGCGGAGGCGGAGGGGGTGGGGGCGGAGCGGATCGTGGGATTGGTGTTGAAGCGGTGAGCGCCGTGTAAGGTCGCTACGAAGACTTGCCCGATGCACATTAGTACGGCCTGCGTGACGGCTGCGTGACGCGGGCCGCGATCTTTGGGGGAGTCGGACCGCCATCTCGGTGCCGCACTCCCCGCGGAGTATTCCTGTGCTTCGTGCCTTCACCTTCGGCCAGTGTGTCTTCAACACGCGCTCCGCCCGAATCGCCCCAGATTCGGCCGTGCACTTCGCGCTGCTGCTCAGTGTCCTGCTAGGTCCACCCAACGGCATCGCCCGTGACGAGTTGGTGACGCGGATATGGTCGCGGGCGGATATTGAAGACGGCCGTCACTGCCTGCGGCAGGCGATGTATAGGCTTCGGCAGCAGGGCGTACCCTTGCGACTGCGCTCCGGCATCGTGGTGCTCGACTGGTCGGAAGTGGAAGCTGACGTCCACGACCTACTGTACGATGCACCGTCACGGGACGAGTTGATGCGGCTGGGCGCTGTACCGTTTCTCCCGTCATACGACCCGGATCTAGGGGAGCCATTCGCACACTGGTTAGAGGAGTCGAGGGCTCGTGTAGCTACACGCCTACGTCGAGCACTTGCGCACGAGGTGGCGGAAGCGCGTAGCAGCGGGCGATTCGACGATATGGGCCAGGTCGCGCGGGCACTCCTGGCGCTCGATCCGCTTAACGAAGTCGGCACGATGGGACTGGCCGAAGCGCTCGCGCTGGAAGGCAGCAAGATCGAGGCGTTGAAGCTGTTGGACAACTACGAAGAGGAAGTGGGGGTCGTAAACGCACACCTACAACTACCGGCGCGCCTCCTACGGAAACGTGTGTCAGAGGTGCTCGACGACACGACTTCTCCACCGCGCTTCGAAGTGCCGTTCATCGGGCGCGCAGGTGACTTCGCCGCAATACGCGCCCTCTTTCGGGAAGCCTGCAGCGGCACGTCTCGGGCGGCCTTCATCACGGGTGAGGCCGGCGTCGGAAAGAGTCGACTGTCAGGTGAAGTGCTCCGACTCGCCGCACTTGACGGCGCCACACTGACGACATACGTGACGTCGGCGGGCGATAGCTTTAGCCCGCTAAGTACGCTCGTGTCCGTCGGACAGCAACTTCTCACGCTGCCGGGAGCGCTGGGGTGCGCACAGGAGCACCTGTCATACATGCGAAGGCTCGGCATGCCTGACACCGTCGCTGTGTGGAGCCTCGTCGGCATCGCTGCCGAAATCCTGTACGCGCAACTTGTTCAGGCATTCGCAGAGCTCATCTCGGCGATCGCGGAAGAAGCTCCGTTAGTCATCTTCATCGACGACGCCGAGCGACTTCACCCGACGACTTGGAGAGTGCTCGTAGACGTCTGGGATCGCGTCGGCACTCGCCCCGTGCTGTTCCTGCTCGCAGCGCGTAGGCTTCCAGCAGAATTCGGCATCCTCACCTTCCGTTCCTGCGCGCGCCTCCCTCACGTTGTACGCCTCGCCCCTTTCAGTCGTGAAGAATCACTCCGCTTCTTGTATCAGTGGTCCAGCAAGAACCAAGTCGACATCAGCGACGACAGCGCGCAGCGCCTGGCCGCGCTGGCGCAGGGCAATCCGTTCTATCTCGCTGAGCTGGCGGCGCATTTTGGGCGTCGAGAGGACCCAGAGCAAACGCCGCCCACTATCCGCGAACTCATTGCAGCACAACATTCCGCGCTTGGCAAGGACGCGCAGCGTTCATTGCTCATGATCTCCATTCTCGAATCTCGCGCCACAACCGCGCGCCTCATGCAAGCACTAGAGTTTCCCGCTGCAGACTTGATGGCAGCTCTCGACGAACTAGAGGAGGCCGGCCTCGTGTCGACGAAGGGACAACTCGTATGGTGCCGCCACCGTCTCGTCGGAGACGTTGCGATCTCGCTCGCGATGCCGTCCGTAATCGCTTTCGCGCACAGCAGGGCAGCAGCGATTCTGGAGACCGAGGCGGATGCTGATGATTCGAGCGCATTATCGGGCGACTGCGTGACACACTGGGAGCAGGCGGGAGACACGGGACGTGCCTTCAGAGCTTCGATGAAGCTAGGGGATAGACTTATCGGACTCGGAATGGGCGAAGAGGCGACTGCTGCGTACACAACTGCACGAGGACTTGCGACTTCTGATACAGAACGGTTGGGGGCACTCGAAGGATCGATCTCGGCCCACCGTCTGTGTGCGGATTGGCATGGGGTATTGTCCGCCTGCCAGGAGCGAAGCGCACTCCGGCGGCGAATGAGATGCAACGTCGCGGGCGAGGATGACTTCTGCCTGTACGCAGCGGAAGCGAACATGTTCACGCTCGGCACAACCGGAGAGGCCCCCGAATTCCTACGGCTCGCAGCCGACACAGCCATCGCAAAGGATTTTCGCGTGAAGGCCGCCACGCTCGCAGCAATGGTCGCCGATAACAGCTATGAACCGCAAGCGGTCAACGACGCGTACTCCGCCGTTCAGTCAATATGCGAAGACGACGACGACTCCGCCGACTGCTTCCTCTGCTCTCTGGTGTTTCATACTGCCGTTGGCGACCCCAGTAAGGTCCGGGCACTCGCACTTCGCTACGCCGATCATGCTCGACGATCGACGGATAAACGCCTACACATCCACGGACTTCGTCGTGCAGGCAACGCACTGCTCCGAGTCGGGCTGCATGCCGATGCACAACGGCTGCTCGCCGAATCACTTGAGGCCGCAGAGAAGCTCAGGCTTTCCGCACAGGCGTTCGCTACATCCGACGTGCTGCTCACCTGCTATCTCCTGAACGGGCAACTGAGCCTCGCGGAGATCGAGCTGGCACGCTCACGAGAGCTCTTGACTCGCTCGGGCACGGAGGCAATGCGAATCATGCTTAGGTATTCTTCCATCATGTTCGCGTGGCTCACGAACGACAATCAGCTAGCGACGAGATTGGCCGATGAAACCACTTCGCACCTCCAGCACCCTCTCGCCGCGACACGCTATTGCGCGACCATTGGCGAAATCGCGCTCAAGCTAATGATCGCACCGTCGACCATTTGCCGAGAGGACTTGGAGAGTTGCGAAGAACTCTTTCGCAGGGGAGGCGGGCTGGGGCGACAGGATCTGAATACGACAATCCTGTGCCGCGCACTCTCGTCGACCGGCGATATCGCCACCGCGGAGTCGATCGCGCGAGAATACCGAGCGCGACGAAGAGAGCTTACGCCTGGACCGTTTTCCTTTCCCACGACAGTGACTGGTGCGTCGTGACTACACTACAAGCCGCTGAGTCACTTGCGGCGGAGGGCTATGCCTGGCTACGAGCTATGCGACCGCACTCGTTGCGATTTCCTGTGCAGGCTCGAGGTGTGCTGCGCGATCCGTTTCCACACACGCGAACAGTTCCGCCCACACGTTAGGCGACACCACAACATCACACAACGTTGGGTCAAACTGCTTACCCCTGAACTTCAAAAACTCTCGACGAGCGTCTTCCGCGGCGAGGGCCTTCCGATAGGGGCGATCGGTCGTAATGGCGTCGAGAGTATCAGCAAACATGATAATTCGCGACGCAAGCGGGATCGCGTCGCCCTTGATACCGTCAGGGTATCCGGTACCATCCCAGTTCTCATGATGGTGCCTTACTGCGGGGACGATGTCCTTGAGACTCGTGAGCAGCCCGACTAGTTCCGCCCCACGCACGGGGTGCCGCTTCATCACGGTCCACTCTTCTGGAGTCAGGCGCCCCTCCTTGGCAAGGATTCGAGCAAACTGCTCATCAATCTTCCCCACGTCGTGCAGTAGCGCAGCAACCTCGACACGCTCGACCTTTTCGGCGTTCAGGCCCAACGCCTTCGCGATGATTCGTGAAGCCTCTGCCACCCGCTTCGAGTGTCCGGATGTGTACGGATCTCTCGCCTCGATAGCAGCAACCATCAGATCAAGCAGCTCTTCAGTCACGCCAGTGAGTTCGGCGGTCGTTCGAAGGAGCTGTCTGACCGCGATCATCGGAATCGCCATACCAGCAGCGCCAAGAACGCCGAGGTTTAGGCTGAGCCAGCTGGTATAGAACGTCAGGATGACGTGAAAGATCGAAAAGAGGGCGGTGGCTTTGTTTCCGTCGACCCACAACCGTAGAAAGCTCTGACCGGAGACAGCAGCGACGACGGCACTCACGCTGAGCGTATTGATGAGCATCACGCTCGCCACCAGGAGCGCCGTTGGCGCGAGGATTGCGGATGCCGCCGAAAGGAAACTCTCGCCCAACAGGCTGCCGAACGGCATCCCGCCGAATTGTCGGAAAAGGAGTATTCCGATTCCGAATCCGAGCGCGACTTGAGATACGTTGAATGCGAACTTGAGCGCAGGTCGCTTCTTGTGGACCTCGGTAATGATCTGTGCGAGTACGATAAGTACTAACCCGCGGTGATCTGGGACCAAGAGCGCGGCACTTGATAGTGGGATGAGCGCGATCGACCCGACAACGCTCTTCCCTTGCGCATAGAACGCCATGAAGTCGGCCAGAACGCCAATCGCCGCCAACGTCGCTCCGAGCGCGAGCTTCGCGCTCGGCTCCGCAGCGATCGAAGCCCAGAGAACCACGAACGTGACAATCGCCAGAGCCGCCGTCACTGCGACCACTGGCGTCGCCCTTCGCGTACTGCCAAGACTCGTGGGAGAAGGCTCTACCCGCTCGATGAGTCGACTCCAAGGCCTTGGTTTGAGTCTCTGCGTAGTTTTTTCCACTCGAGTGCCGCGATTCGATATCGGGGGCGGGAGTGCGCGTTCAATTCTGCGAGCCGGGCGCTACGACCACGATCTACTCCCGTTCTGGGCGATATCGCCAAGTTGAAAGGGGCCCCCGCCCCTCGCTTAGTTCCAAGTCAGGATGCCTGAGAGAACTCCGACAAACCACTGGACGAAGTCCATACCAGCGTCACCTCCCTTTCGACGTCATGCCGCTGCTGACTGGCACGCGTGAGATCTAAGGTTGGCTCCGCTCGTACTGCTGGTGTTCCCGCTCTACTTCGCTCGTTCGCGGGAACGGGGGCCTCAGTTGTATTGCTTTAGTAATCCGTGTGGTACGCCTGCCGTTGGAGTGGTCACGCCGGCACCATCCAGCGCCGGCTCCGCCTACTTGCGCGACAACCAGCGGTTGGTGGCGTCCAGCACCGCCAGCACGCTCGCCGTCTCGGGGCTGTCCTTCACCTCGCAACTCCCCGTCAGCAGCACGCTGGCCCGCGCCTGCTGCGCCGTCACCCCCACGAAGACGAACTCGCGGTCGAACGCCGGCACCACCATCGCCCCCGCCAGGTCCAGCGCCTTCACCCCCGGCTCCCCCTCCACGATGGCCCGCAGCGCGGCCCGCGCCGCCAGCTCCACCCGCGACCGCTCGTTCTCCATCCCCTCCGCCTCGCCACTGTAAGACGCATCACCCTTGGCGAGCGTAACCCGACACGTAATCCCCTTGGCGCGCGAGCGGCGCACCTCCACATCGTCGAAATAAAAGGGGCGCGTGTCGCCCCCCGCCTCGACGGCAACTGCCGGGGCGCCGTCGGGAGGGGTGGCGACCGCCCCCCCCACCCCCGCCACGGCGGCGGACGCGGGAGCGGCCCCGCCGGATGCCGCAAGCACGGGCGCGCCCGGGGGCACCTCGGGGACCACCGCCGGCTGCCCCCCGCTCGCCACCGGACGCCGCGGCTCCAGGCTGGTGGCCACCGAGATCTTGCGATGATCCACCCGCATCCCCAGGTGCGCGATCAGCGCGCTCTCGATGTTGCGCACCGTCTGCTTGGGGGTCAGCTCCGCCGTCGTCAGCACGTGGATCTCGTCCACCGCCCCGGTGTCGCTGGAGATGATCCGCGCCGCAATCACCCCGGGCAACGTCTGCAACAGCTCCTCCGCCCGCTTGATGGGGAGGACGCTCCCCGCAATGAGGGGCGAAGGCTGCGGCTGTGGACTCATGCTCACTCCGTGTCGGCGGACAAACTCCCGCATTCATCTCTCCTGCGGCGGTAACCCCGCCGGGTCCGCCCGGGGGGCACTCCCCACGGCCTGCCCGGGGGAATCCCGCGTCCAAACCTTACGCCGCATCCCTCGTTAAGCAAGCGACACTTCCTGCCGCCGCCCACCCGCTACCCCTCCGTCACCTCCCCCTCCCCCTCCCCCTCCCCATCCCCCCGCCCCTCGTCAG
>MEDZ01000057.1 GCA_001724275.1 Gemmatimonadetes bacterium SCN 70-22 | reverse complement strand
CACCGGCGTCGCCCGCACCGGCGTCGCCCGCACCGGCGTCGCCCGCACCGGCGTCGCCCGCACCGGCGTCGCCCGCACCAATACCAGCACCGCCCAAGCCTCCAACGGTCCCTTCCTTCGCCGCACCAGCCAAGCCAGCCCCACCGCCACGCGAGCCCGTGGCACCTCCAACAGGGACCCAGATGGCTCCCCCGCGCCCTGCCCCCTCCCCGGCCCTAGCCGGCTCCGCCTGCCGCTACTGTGGTGGCGGGCTCCCCGAGGGGCGCCGCGTCACCTTCTGCCCGAGCTGTGGCCACAACCTGACGGTGCAGCACTGCCCCGCCTGCGCCACCGAGCTCGAGGTGGGGTGGAAGTTCTGCATCACCTGCGGACGCGGCGTCGGGCAGTAGCCCGCTGGGCCCACGAGGGCGAGCATGGGCGTCCGCAGGGGGACACCGTTCGCAAGGCGCCGGAGGGAGGAGGGGAGCGTCGGATCTCGCGGGCCCGGAGCGCCGAGCTTGCGACGGCGGACACCGACGCCGGAGCCGGAGTCCGGCCCGGGAACAGGCAACGGGAGAACGTCGGCGGGGCATCGAAGGTAGAATCGATCGACGAGGTGACACTTTTCGTCGCCACCGCTTCGTAGTTCTACCACACACGAATGCCCCACGATCGTCCTGCCTCGGTTCCGCCGGCTGCGGCTCGGCGCCCTGCACGCGCCCGGCCCCACGCGTGGTGCATCGCCGCGCTCGCGTCGTGCGTCGTCGCACTCGCGGGGTGCGCCTCATCGGGCCCGGTCACCGTCACGGCGGTGCCGGCGCGGGCCGACACGGCCGGCGTGGCCGGCGGGATGCAGGGGGGCGCGCGCACCGCGAGCGGGTGGCGCATCGACACGCGCGAGCACGTCGACCTGTGGCTCCACGGCTTCGCCCTGCTGCAGGACGACTCCTCGCTGGTGCCGTATTTCCGCCTGGGGTACGGCGCGGCGTTGCGCCAGGTGCGTCCGGCGGCGGGGCGATTGCTGGACGCGAATCGTGCGCAGCTGCAACGCCGCATCGCCGCGAACGCCAACCTCACGTCAGCGCAGTTCCTCGCCTTGTACTTCGCCAGCTGGGATGACCTGCGGCGCGGCGTGGACCGGTTCATCCGTGACGGGGGCGACGTGCGCGCGGCGCGCAGCCAGGAGGAGCTGCGCATGTACGCCACGCTGCGCACGTACTTCCCCACGGGCGAGGACCGCGACTGGCTGCGACTGTTCGTGCAGAGCCTGGACGACGAGCGCCAGCGGTTCTACCACGCCTACTGGCTGCAGGAGCAGCAACGCCGCGCCTCGCAGCGCGCCGCGGTCGAGGCGATGTGGACGGGCACGTACGGCCCGGCCTTCGCGCGCTTCATGCGCAACAGCATGCAGCGCGAGGGGAAGGTTCTCCTCTCCCTCCCGCTCGGGGGCGAGGGGCGCACGCTGTCGGTTGGCCAGCGCGACAACTTCGTGACGGTGAACTTTCCCGCACCGGGGGAGGATCCGCTCGAGGCGATGTACGTCGTCGCGCACGAGGTCGTCGGGGCGGTCGCGACGGCCGCGGTGCGCGACAACTCCTCGGCGGCCGACGAGCGGAGCGGCGACACGGCCAGGTGGACGACGCTGTCGGCGGTTCGTGGAGGGGCGATGCTGCTGGAGCACGTCGCCCCCGACCTCCTGGCCGGGTATCAGCGATATTACCTCTCACTGGCCCGCCAGAAGCCGGGGGCCGGCGATCCGTCGGCGGCATTCGCCGCCACCTTTCCGCTCCCTTCCCAGATCGCGACGGCGCTGCAGCGGCAGATCGACGTCGTCCTGGGTGGGATCTGACGACCGCGATGCCATGACCGACGCTCGCTCCGACGTTCGCTCCAGCGATACGCCCGCGCGCCGCCCCGACGCGCAACCGCCCGCTCCCCTCGATCGCGCCTCGCTCGAGCGCGTCCTGGCGCGCGCCGCCGAGCTGCAGGCCGGGCAGGCCGAGCCCGCCGAGCAGATGAGCGAGGCGCAGCTCATCGAGGTGGGGAAGGAAGTCGGGATCAGCCCCGAGCACGTGCGGCTGGCGCTTGCCGAAGAGCGCACGCGTGTGCAGCTGCCGGAGGCGCGGGGAGTCGTCGGCGGGCTGTTCGGCGGTGAGGAGGTGACGGCATCACGCGTGGTCAGCGGAAGCGCCACCGACATTCTCGGGCGGCTGGACGACTGGATGCAGAAGGAGGAATCGCTGCGGCCCAAGCGTCGCTTCGCCGATCGCCTCACCTGGGAGGCGCGGCGCGACTTCCTGGGGACGGTGCAACAGGGGCTCAACTTCAGCGGGCGCGCGTACGCGTTGACCTCGACCGACGAAGTGGGGGCGACCGTAGTGCCGGTCGACGCGCAGCGCTGCATCGTACGGCTCGACGCATCGCTCGCGGGGGCTCGCCGGCGTCACGTGATCGGGGGGTCGCTGGCGGTGGGCGGAGGAGTGCTCGGGCTCGCCGGCCTGGTCACGCTCTCGGCGTTGCTCCCGGGCGGTTCGGTCGCGTTCGGGGTCCTGGTGGGCCTCGCTCCAGCGGTCGGAGGCGGAGCCGCCGCGTACGCAGTGGCCGCGGCGCAGCGGCGCCGCGTGGCCCGCGCCCAGCTCGCCCTCGAGCAGATCCTCGACCGCCTCGAGCGCGGCGAGATCCGGAAGCCGGCCAACCCGCTCGCCGACTTCATCGACCAGGTGGCTCGCAAGGTCGAGCAGATCCGGTAGTCACCCGTCGCGGCGCCTATCCGACGCCCTGCGGCGGTTTCATTATTCCGCATGACCCAGATTCGCAGCATCGGCGTCGTTGGTGGCGGGTTGATGGGCTCGGGAATCGCGCAGGTATCGGCGCAGGGGGGATACCCGACCATCCTCCGCGAGCTGGACGATGCGTTGTGCGACAAGGCGCGCGCGTCGATCGAACGATCGCTGCAGAAGGGGATCGAGAGGGGAAAGCTCACTCCCGAGGAACGCGACGCCGCGCTGGGGCGCCTGACCTGCACCACCGAACTCTCTCCGCTCGCCACGTGCGACCTCGTGATCGAGGCGGTGGTCGAGGAGCTCGACACGAAGCGCGCGCTCTGGCGCACGCTGGACGCACTGGCCGCGCCACACACCATCTTCGCGTCGAACACGTCGAGCCTGTCGATCGTGGAGCAGGCGGGGGCGACCAGGCGCGGTGACCGGTTCGTCGGGCTGCACTTCTTCAGCCCCGTCCCGGCAATGCGGCTGGTGGAGGTGGTGCGCGCGGTGACGACGAGCGATGCGACGGTGGACGCCGCCGTCGCGTTCGTGCGGACCATCGGCAAGGAACCCATCGCCGCCCGGGACACGCCCGGCTTCGTGGTGAACCTCCTGCTCGTCCCCTACATGCTCGACGCCGTGCGGGCCCTCGAGCGCGGCGTGGCGTCGGTGCAGGACATCGACACGGGGATGCAGCTGGGGGCCGGTCACCCGATGGGGCCGCTCGCGCTGTGCGACCATGTGGGGCTCGATACGCTCCAGAAGGTGGCGGAGATCATGTGGGAGGCGTACCGCGAGACACGCTATGCCCCGCCGCCGCTGCTCGCCCGGCTGGTGGCGGCCGGGATGCTCGGGAAGAAGAGCGGGCGAGGATTCTACGATCATGCGGGCCCGACGCCGGTACCTAACGATTTCCGGAGCGGGGCGCCCTGAACGGCGGATGCCGAGCCGGGGGGCGTGGGCGATGTCCATCGGGGGCCGCACGAGACGAGCGGCGCGGCCGATGGACGGCGGGCGCGCGATGCTGACCATGGCGGTGGCAGCCATCGCGGTGGGCGGACTGGCGGGAGTCTCCCCCCTGTCCGCGCAGGGAAGCGGGGCCGCGATGGCCCGCGTTGCCGGCACGGTCTACGACAGCGTGTCGCACGCGGCGCTGGCCGGGGCGCTGGTGCAGCTGGTGGCAATCGGGGCGCGTGGCGACGACGTGCGGCTGACGACGGGGACCGACTCCGCCGGCCGCTTCGCCTTCGCGCACGTGGGCCGCGGACGATTCGTCCTGGGGTTCCTGCACCCCAAGCTCGATTCGCTCGGGATCGAGGCGCCGCTCACGACGCTCGACATCCGCGGCGCGGACGACCATGCGTTCGAGCTCGCGGTCCCGTCGGTGGCGACGGTGCTGCGCCATGCCTGTGGCGATGCGGCGATGCGCGATTCGTCGGGGGCGGTCCTGGGGTTCGTGCGAAGCGCGGCCACCGCCGCCGCGGTGGAGCGGGCCACGGTCCGGGCGCGGTGGAGCGAGATCGTCATCGGCGGCAAGGAGGGGGCACGGGTGCTCGTCCGCGAATCGACGGCGCGCACGGGAGACGACGGATGGTACGCGCTGTGTCACGTGCCGGCCGGCGGACTGGTGCTGGTCAGCGCTGCGCACGCCAGCGACTCCGGGGCCACCCTGGAGGTGGCGGTCCCCAACGACGGCTTGCTGATGCGCGACGTGTACGTCGCTCCCGTGGACGGGGGAGCCGCCACCCTGCGTGGCACGGTCCGCGATGTCTTCGGCGCCCCCCTGGCCAACGTGCGCGTGCGCCTGTGGGGCGAGGGGCGCGAGACCCGGAGTGACGAGGGCGGAGCATTCGTCCTTGCCGGGGTCCCCACGGGGACGCGGATGCTCGAGCTGCGCTCGCTCGGCTACGCCCCGCGCCGCGAGCTCGTGGACCTGCTCGTGCAGCACGAGGTGCGGATCGAGCTCCCGCTCGAGGAGATTCCCACCAGCATCGACACGGTGCGCATCCTGGGCGCACGCCCCGACCCACGAGACGCGCTGGCAGGGTTCCGGCGTCGTCGCTCGCTGGCGCAGGGTGTCTTCCTCGATCCCGACCAGGTGGAGCGGCGGCGCCCCCTGCACTTCACGGACCTGATGCGGGGCATCGCCGGCGTCGACATCGTGACGGTCAACGGGGCGCGGGCCGTGGTCATGCGCGCCCTCGACGGCGTGGGCGACTGCGAACCGGAACTCGTCGTCGACGGCCTCCGCGTCCCCCGATACGACTCCAGCATCGACGACGTCATCCCGGCGAGCATCGTTCAGGCGATCGAGGTGTACCCACGACGGATACAGGCGCCGGCGGAGTTTCAATCGCCAACTTGTGGATCGGTGATCGTATGGACGGGTGCCCGAGGATGGCTGGCGAAGCGGGGGCGGTTGCCGCCCGGCCGGCCGTAGGTGCAACGCGTGGAAAGGATGGGCGATTGGTGAAGGCATCTCTCGTGCTCGCGGCCCTCGCGGCGCTCTCCCTCGCGGGGGCGCCGCTGCCTGCGCAGCAGGACGCGACCGGGGCGTCCGCGCGCATATCAGGCGTCGTCGTCGATTCGCTCGCCGCGCAGCCGCTGGCGGGGGCGTTGGTGCAGCTGGTGGCGGCGGACCGGGCCACGCAGGCGCGAACCGTGCAGACGTCGGCGAATGGCGCCTTCGCCTTCGATTCGGTCGAGGCGGGCCAATACCTGCTCGGCTTCTACCACCCCCGGCTCGACTCGCTCGGGATCACGGCACCGGTCAGGCAGTTGGACGTGCGGAGCGGCCGCAATGTCCGTGTCCCCCTGGCCACCCCGTCCGGGGCGACGATTCGCACCGTGTACTGCGGCGAGCGGGCGCGCTCCGACACGATCGGCGTCTACATCGGCTTCGTGCGCTCGGCCGGCGACGCGCTCCCGCTGTCCAGGTCACAGGTGCGGGTGCAATGGTCGGAGATCACGATCGGTGGTGGAGGATTGTTCCGGACCACCCCGGCCCTGCAGGCGGAGACGAGCGAGCACGGAGGGGTGGCGCTCTGCGGACTCCCCGTGGGCGGGAGCGTCCTGGTGCGTGCGTGGAATGGCAGCGACTCGAGCGGCTTTGCCGAGTTGGAGGTGCCGGCGTCGGGCGTGCTGCTGCGCGACATCTACGTCGGGCGGGCGTACGCCGAGGCCGTGCGCGAGGTCGGCGCCGACAGCACGATGCCTACCGCCACCGTGCTCCGGGGCGACGGGGTGGTGCGCGGGGTGGTGCGGCGCCCCGACGACGAGCCGCTCCCGGGGGCGCGGGTCGTGGTGCTGGGAAGCGGGGTGGAGGATACGACCTCGTCGCTCGGCGTCTACGGACTGCGTGCCCTTCCGGCCGGGACGTACACGCTCGAGGTGCGTGCGCTCGGGTACCTCCCCGCACGACACCCCGTGGACATCATGCAGCGGGGCGAGACCGTCGTCGACCAGCGCCTCGAGGCACTGGGGACCTTCCTCGATACCGTGAAGGTGACCGCCAAGGCGGTCTTCCAGTCGCGCGAGCGGCGCGAGTTCGAGATGCGACGCCGACAGGGGTTCGGGACGTTCATGGACGAGGCCTACATCGAGAAGCGGCAGCCCTTCTACGTGGCCGACCTCTTTCGCATGGTCCCGGGCGTGCGGGTCGAACGCGGCACCTTCGGCGACCGCGTCCTGATGCGCGGCATGGGGTTCAGCGAGTCCTGCATGCCGACCGTGTTCGTCGACGGGATGCGCGTGATGAACCTCGACGGGGACCTCGACGCCGTCGTCAACGTCTCGGCGATCCGCCTCGTCGAGGTGTATCCCCGGGCCGGGATCGCCCCTTCCCAGTTCCAGGCGTTCGAGGGGTGCGGATCGGTCGTGATCTGGACCGGGTCGCGAATGGCCATTCCCCAGCGGGGCAAGCGATAGGCCGGGCGCGGGGAGGGGTCCGTCTCCCCGAGTGGCCCGACTCGCGGCGGGGGGTAGATTCAGCGGCGCCCGGGGGTCCCGGGCGCCTTCGCTGGCCCCTCATCGCCCGTCGCATGCGCGTCGTCCCCCTCCTCGCCGTCGCCCCGCTGGCCGCCGTCCTCGCCACCTCGCTCGCCGCCCAGGCCGCGCCTAACGCCGCAGCCGCACCCAGGGCCGCGGCCGCGCCCCCCATCGAGTACGAGATCGCCTTCCCCAACGCCGCGCACCACGAAGCGGAGGTCGCGATCACCTTCCGTGCGCTCCCGCCCCGTGCGCTCGAGGTGCGCATGAGTCGCAGCTCGCCGGGGCGCTACGCCCTGCACGAGTTCGCCAAGAACGTCTACGCCTTCAGGGCGGTCGACTCGAAGGGGCGGGCATTGCGCGTCACCCGCCCCAACCCGCACCAGTGGGACGTGAGCGGGCACGACGGCACCGTGAAGGTGACCTACACGCTGTTCGGCGACCGCGGTGACGGAACGTATGCCGGGATCGATCGCAGCATGGCGCACCTCAACACCCCCGCCACCTTCGCCTGGGCGCGCGGACTCGAGGGGCGGGGGGTGCGGGTGACGTTCCACCTCCCCGATCCCAGCTGGACGGTGGCGACGCAGCTCTTCCCCACCCGCGATTCGATGACGTTCACCGCGCCCCACTTCCAGTACTTCATGGACTCGCCCGTGCACCTGGGGAAGCAGTCCTGGCACAGCTGGCCCGTGCGCGCGAACGGCAGGACGTACAGCATGCGCATCGCGCTGCACCACCTCGGAACGGCCGACGAGGAAGCGCGCTACGTGGACGCCACGAAGAAGATCGTCGAGCAGGCGGCGGCGGTGTTCGGGACGCTCCCCGACTTCGACGGCGGGACGTACACCTTCCTCTCGACGTACCTCCCATGGGCGGCCGGGGACGGGATGGAGCACCGCAACTCGACCTCGCTGACGAGCACCGGCTCGCTCGCCACCTCGATGAGCGGGTTGCTGGGGACGGTGTCGCACGAGTTCTTCCACGCGTGGAACGTCGAGCGCATCCGTCCGCGCTCGCTCGAGCCCTTCTCGTTCGAGCATGCCAACATGTCGGGCGAATTGTGGCTGGCGGAGGGATTCACCAGCTACTACGGCCCGCTGGTGCTGCGCCGGGCGGCGATCCTGGACGACGCACAGCTGGCGGTACAGATGGCCGGGGCGGTGAACCTCGTCCTCAACGCGCCCGGACGCCGCTTCTTCTCGGCCGTCGACATGAGCCGGCAGGCCCCCTTCACCGATGCCGCCGTCTCGATCGACCCGCAGAACAAGGGAAACACCTTCATCTCGTACTATCCCTTCGGGCAGGCGATCGCCCTCGCGCTCGACCTCACGTTGCGCGGGCGCGGGAAGACACTGGACGACTTCATGCGCGAGATGTGGCAGGCGCACGGCGCGCAACGCAACTACGCCCCCGTGCGCCCGTACACGATCGCCGACGCCCGGGCGGCGCTGGCGCGCGTGACCGGCGACGCGGCCTTCGCGCGCGACTTCTTCGCGCGCTACATCGAAGGGCGGGAGGCGGCCCCGTACGCCGACCTCCTGCGCCAGGCCGGATTCCTGTTGCGGCCGGCCCGCCCCAACGCCGCGTGGGCGGGTGACGTGGCGGTGCGGTTCGAGAAGGGGGCGGCGGTCGTCCTGGCGCCGACCCCGATCGGGTCGCCGCTGTACGCCGCCGGCGTGGACCGCAACGACCGCATCACCGCGCTCGACGGTCGCGCGCTGAACGATGGCGACGACTTCGACGGCGTGCTCGCCAGCCACAAGCCGGGCGACGTGGTCCCCATCACGTACGAGTCGCGCGGGACGACGGTCACGACGACGCTCACCCTCGCCGCCAATCCGCGCATCGAGATCGTCCCGTTCGAGGCGGCGGGCGAGCCGATGAGCGCGCCGATGCGCGCCTTCCGTACCGCCTGGCTGGGCGCGCGTTAGGGAGCCGCCCGACGTGGCCATGCGGCTGACGGCGCTGGCGCGGCGCGGGAGGCGGTTCCTCCCCCTGGTCCTGGCGTGGCTGGCGCTCGTCGCCCCGCTCGCGTGTGGCGGGGGCCTCGCCGACGACGGCCGCGGCGGGGCGCTTCACGTGACGGGCGACTCCATCGGTGCGCTCTCCACCGCCCCGGGGAGCGCGGCGCCGCGCACGCTCACGGAGTCGGCATCGCCGCATGCCGCGGAACCCGCCGCACCGCCGCGGGGCTTCGCCACGTCGGTCGGCTTCCGGTCGCGGCGCCAGCTCGAGGAGCACCATGCCAGGCACGGCGCCGAGTTCGGTCGCATTTCGCAGGCGGAGTACCTGCGACGCGCGCAGGCGCTGCGCGACGCCCCGGTGGGGGGCGACATCCTCGAGCTGCGGCGCGGCGACGGGAGCCGGTCGCGCTTCGACCGGGCGAGCGGTGCCTTCCTCGCCTTCGATGCGGACGGGACCATCCGCACCTATTTCAGACCTAACGACGGCGAGGCGTACTTCCGCCGTCAGGCACGCCGGAGGGGGGCACGTGAGTGACGACGACGCGGTACGACGGGTGCTGGCCGAGCGCGGCTGCCCGGAAGACGTGGTGCGGGGCGGGCTGGCCGCGCTGGTGCAGAAGTGGGAGGCGATCGTGCGGAGCGTCGAGGACGGGTACCCCTTCGGCCTGGACGACCTCCTCAACGACATGGACATCCGCGACGCGATTGCCGCCGCCGCCGCGGTCGCGCCGGCCGCCGAGGCGACGCGGGTGCGCGCCGAGCTGGCGCCGCTCGACGCCAGGCTCCGGCATGCCTCGGTGGTGACCGGGTGCCTGTGGGGGGAGGACGTCGAGGACGACGACGGTCTGGACCCGGGGCGCGAGTGGTGGTACTACCTCCGACCAGCGCGGCTCAGCGAGGAGCTCGCCGACGAGCTCGCGGCGTGGGGGCTGCTGGACGATGGAGAAGCGACGGAATGAACGTCACGGTGCTCGGCGGCGGGCCGGCGGGGTTGTACTTCGCGCTCCTGTTGAAGAAGGCGCGCCCAGCGGACGACGTCAGCGTATACGAGCGCAACGCCCCCGACGACACGTTCGGATGGGGGGTCGTGTTCTCGGACCAGACGCTCGAGAATTTCCGCCAGGCGGACGAGGAGACGTTCCGCGCCATCACCGACCATTTCGCGCACTGGGACGACATCGACATCCACGTGCGCGGCCGCACGATCACCTCCAGCGGGCATGGCTTCAGCGGCATCGCCCGCAAGGTCCTCCTCCAACTCCTGCAGCGACGCGCGGAGGCGTTGGGCGTGGCCCTGCACTACCGGCACGAGGTGCCCGACGTCGCCGCGCTGCAGGCGATGGGGGCCGACCTGGTCATCGCCGCCGACGGGGTCAACAGCGTCGTCCGCCGCACGTGGGCCCGCGAGTTCGGGGCCTCCACCGACGTCCGTCCCAACCGCTACGTGTGGCTCGGCACCACACGGCGGTTCGACGCCTTCACCTTCATCTTCGTCGAGACGCCGCGAGGCGTGTACCAGGTCCACGCCTATCGTTTCAACGAGGCGCAGTCCGCGTTCATCGTCGAGTGCGACGAGGCGTCGTGGCGCGGCGCCGGATTCGACCGGATGGACGCCGCGGAGACCATCACCGAGTGCGAGCGGATGTTCGCCCCGTGGCTCGACGGGCATGCGCTGCAGTTCAACGCCACGCCGCACCGCGTCCGCGACCCGTGGGGGACCTTCCTGCGCGTGAGCTGCGAGCGCTGGCGCCACCAGAACGTCATCCTCCTCGGCGACGCGGCGCACACCGCCCACTTCTCCATCGGGAGCGGGACCAAGCTCGCGATGGAGGACGCGATCGCCCTGGCCCGCGAGCTGGGCGCGCTCCCGGCGAGCTCGTTCCCGAGGGGGGGCACGGGTGCGCTCCCCGCCGAGCTGGTACAGGCGGTCGACCGCTACCAGGCGCAGCGCATGACCGACGTGCTGCGGCTGCAGAACGCGGCGCGCAACTCCATGGAGTGGTTCGAGAACACGCGGCGCTACCTCGCCCTCGAGCCGGAGCAGTTCGCCTATTCGCTCCTCACGCGCAGCCAGCGCGTGAGCCACGAGAACCTCCGGCTTCGCGATCCCGCCTACCTGGGGGGGATGGAGCGCTGGTTCGCCTCGCGGGCGGAGCGTGAGGCGGCGGTGAGCCAGGCGGGAGTGGGCGAGGCGACGGGCGCGGGGGGCGAGGCGGCGGGACGCGGCGTCGCCCCGATGTTCACGCCGTTCCGGCTGCGCGGCATGACACTCGAGAACCGCGTCGCCGTCTCGCCAATGGACATGTACTGCGCGGCCGACGGTGTGCCGAACGATTTCCACCTGGTGCACTATGGCGCGCGAGCGATGGGGGGGGCCGGGCTCGTCTTCACCGAGATGACGTGCGTCTCTCCCGAGGGACGGATCACCCTTGGCTGCACCGGGATGTACACGGCCGATCAGATGCACGCATGGCGGCGCGTCGTGGACTTCACCCACCAGTGGTCGCGCGCGAGGATCTGCCTGCAACTGGGGCATTCGGGACGCAAGGGAGCGGTGGAGCGCGGGCTCGAGCGCGGCGACGACGCCCTGGCCGACGGCGAGGCGTGGGAGGTGATCGGGCCGTCGCCCATCGCGTACCGCCCCACCATGCAGGTGCCGCGCGAGATGACGCGCGCCGACATGGACACGGTCGTGCGCGACTTCTCGCGCGCGGCGCGCCTGGGGCACGAGGCAGGGTTCGACATGCTCGAGCTGCACTGTGCGCATGGCTACCTCCTCTCGTCGTTCCTCACGCCGCTTTCGAACCGGCGCACCGACGCCTACGGCGGGAGCACGGCCAACCGCCTGCGCTTCCCGCTCGAGGTCTTCGCCGCCGTTCGCGAGGCGTGGCCGCAGGATCGTCCGGTCTCGGTGCGCATCTCGGCGACCGACTGGGTGGAGGGAGGGGTGGCGGGGGAGGAGTCGGTGGAGATCGCCCGGGCGTTCATCGCCGCCGGCGCCGACATCATCCACGTCTCGACGGGGCAGACCTCGCCGGACCAGCGGCCGGTGTACGGACGCATGTGGCAGACGCCGTACAGCGACCGCATCCGGAACGAGCTCGGGGCGCGCACGATCGCGGTCGGGAACATCACCGAGCCGGACCAGGTGAACTCGATCATCGCCGCCGGGCGCGCCGACCTGTGCGCCCTGGCGCGTCCGCACCTTGCCGACCCGCACTGGACGCTGCGGGCGGCCGCCGCGTTAGGCCACGAGGCGCAATTCTGGCCGCCGATGTACCGCAGCGGCAAGCTGCAGCTGGAACGCCTCCTCGCCCGCACGTGACCCCTTCCCCGCGCCAGGCGCCCATGCCCACCACCCCCCGCACCTCGCTCGCTGGCCACTCCCCCGCGCACTTCCGGTGGCACCTGGCCGACGGGGTCGGGACCGTCACCCTCGACCGCCCGGAGCGAAAGAACCCGCTCACCTTCGACTCGTACGCCGAACTGACATCGCTCTTCCGCCTGCTGGTCCACGCCACGGACGTGAAGGCGGTGATCCTCACCGGCGCCGGCGAGAACTTCAGCAGCGGGGGCGACGTGCACGAGATCATCGGCCCGCTGGTCGAGGCGAAGCGCGCCGGGCGGATGGACGAGCTCCTCGCCTTCACGCGAATGACCGGTGGGCTGGTGGCGGCCATACGCGCCTGCCCGCAGCCGCTCGTGGCCGCCGTGGACGGCGTCTGTGCCGGAGCCGGGGCGATCCTCGCCATGGCCAGCGACTTGCGCCTGGCGACTCCCCGCACGCGCACCGCATTCCTGTTCACGCGCGTCGGGCTGAGCGGTGCCGACATGGGGGCGTGCGCCATGCTCCCGCGCCTCATCGGCCTGGGGCGGGCGGCCGACCTGCTCTACACCGGGCGCTTCATGGGTGCGGACGAGGGGGAGCGGTGGGGCTTCTACAACGCCGTCGTCTCCCCGGAATCGTTGCAGCTGGAGGCCCTCGCCCTCGCCCGCTCGCTCGCCGACGGGCCCACGGTCGCCCACGGGGTCACCAAGGCATGCCTGCACGCCGAGTGGGGGATGTCGATCGAGGCGGCGCTGGAGCACGAGGCGCAGGCGCAAGCGGTGTGCATGGGCACCAACGACTTCGAACGGGCCTATCGCGCCTTCGTGCAGCGCGAGTCGCCGCGGTTCGAGGGGAACTAGGAGGACCGCGTGGGCGACACCTCGTACCTCGACTGGCCGTTCCTCGACGATGCGCACCGTGCCCTGGCCCGCGAGCTGGGAGGCGAGGCCGCGCGCGAAGCGGGGGGGTGGATGCACCACGACGCCGCGACCGTCGATGCGGCGTGCACGGCGATGGTGCGTCGCTTCGGCGCCCTCGGCTGGCTGCGGCACGTCGTCCCCGCCGCCCACGGCGGGGTTCGCGAGACGCTGGACGTCCGCTCCCTCTGCCTGGCGCGCGAGACGCTGGCCTATCATGACGGGCTCGCCGACTTCGCCTTCGCCATGCAGGGGCTGGGGAGCGGCCCCATCTCCCTCTTCGGGAGCGAGGCGCTCAAGGCGCGATACCTCCCCGGCGTGGCGCGCGGCGAGGCGATCGCCGCCTTCGCCCTCTCGGAGCCCGCTGCCGGGAGCGATGTCGTCTCGATGACCTCCACCGCCACGCGCGAGGAGGACGGGTGGTGGCGACTGGACGGCGAAAAGACGTGGATCTCCAACGGAGGAATCGCCGACTTCTACACGGTGTTTGCCCGTGATCCGGCCGGCGGCGAACGCGCGTTCGCCGCCTTCGTCGTCGATGCCGCCACGCCGGGATTGTCGATCGCCGAGCGGCTGGAGGTCATCGCCCCCCACCCGCTGGCGCGGATCCGCTTCGACGGCTGCCGCCTTCCCCCCGACGCGCTGGTCGGGGAGCCGGGCAAGGGGCTGCGCGTGGCGTTAGGCACCCTCGACGTCTTCCGCTCCACCGTGGGCGCGGCCGCCCTCGGCTTCGCCCGCCGCGCCCTCGACGAGGCCGTGGCCCACGTGCGACGGCGGCGTGCCTTTGGCCAGGCGCTGGCCGACTTCCAGCTCACGCAGGCGCGACTGGCGGAGATGGCGCTGGCGATCGACGCCAGCGCACTCCTCATCTACCGCGCCGCCTGGACCAAGGACACGCGGGGCGCGCGCGTCACCCGCGAGGCGGCCATGGCCAAGCTGCACGCCACCGAGTCGGCGCAGCAGGTCATCGACGGCGCCGTGCAGTTGCTGGGAGGGCTCGGCGTCCGGTCGGGCCATCCGGTGGAACGGCTGTACCGCGAGATCCGCGCCCTCCGCATCTACGAAGGGACCAGCGAGATCCAGAAGCTCGTGATCGCGGGGCAGGTCCTCGCGGCCGACGAACCGCACCAATCGGAGCCCAGGCATGGCTGAGCCCAGCACCCGCCGTATCCCCGGGGGCGTCCCGTCCGCCCATGTCGACACCTTCGCCCGCGACGCGCTCCCACCGGCCGAGCTCTGGCCGGTCATGGATTACGGCGGCATTCCGGAGTTGGCCTATCCCGACCGGATGAACTGCGCCACCGAGCTCCTCGATCGCGCCATCGCGCGCGGCTGGGGCGATCGCGTCGCCTTCCGGGCACCCGGCATCACCTGGACCTACGCGGAGCTGCTCGCGCGCAGCAACCAGGTGGCCCACGTCCTCGTCGACGACCTGGGGCTCGTGGCCGGCAACCGTGTCCTGCTGCGCGGGGCCAACTCGCCGATGCTGGTCGCCCTCTGGTTCGCCGTCCTCAAGGCCGGGGGCATCGTCGTCTGCACCATGCCGCTCAACCGCGCGCGCGAGCTGGTCTTCATCGCCGACAAGGCGCACGTCTCGCTCGCCGTCACCGACACGCGCGTCGCCGCCGACTGCATGCAGGCCATGGCGCAGCACGCGGACGGTCGGACGCGCCAGGGCGCACGCGTCCTCGAGTACCATGCGCCCGACGGGGGGAGCAACGGCCCCTCGCTCGAGCAGCTGATGCGCGGCAAGCCCACCACGTTCGCCAACGTCGACACCGCGGCCAACGACGTCGCCCTCATCGCCTTCACCTCGGGGACGACGGGCGAGGGGAAGGGGACCATGCACTTCCACCGCGACGTGCTGGCGATCTGCGACTGCTTCCCGACCCACGTGCTCCAGGCGTCACCCGACGACGTCTTCATCGGCTCCCCGCCGCTCGCCTTCACCTTCGGCCTGGGGGGGATCGTCCTCTTCCCGATGCGCATCGGGGCGAGTGCGGTCCTTCTCGAACAGGCCACCCCGCCGTTCCTGATCCAGGCGATCCAGGACTACGGGGCGACGACGGTCTTCACCGCGCCCACGGCGTACCGCGCGATGCTCGGGATGCGGAACGACTTCGACCTGTCGTCGCTCCGCCGCTGCGTGTCGGCGGGCGAGGCACTCCCGCTGGCCACCTTCACCGCATGGAAGGAGGCGACGGGCATCACCATCATCGACGGCATCGGGGCGACGGAGATGCTGCACATCTTCATCAGCGCCTCGGGCGACGACGTGCGCCCCAGCGCCACGGGGAAGGTCGTGCCGGGCTACGAGGCGCGCGTGGTGGACGACGACATGCGCGAGCTTCCCGACGGCACCATCGGGCGCCTGGCCGTGCGTGGCCCCACCGGGTGTCGCTACCTCCTGAATCTCGAGCGACAGCGCGCCTACGTGCGCGACGGCTGGAACCTCACCGGCGACTCGTACGTCCGCGACGCCGACGGCTACTTCTGGTACCAGGCGCGCACCGACGACATGATCATCTCGTCGGGCTACAACATCTCCGGTCCCGAGGTCGAGGGGGTCCTGCTCGAGCACCTGGCGGTGCAGGAGTGCGCGGTCATCGGCGTCCCGGACGAGGAACGCGGGCACATCGTGAAGGCGTGCGTGGTCCTCAAGCCCGGGTTCGAGGCATCACCGGCGATGGTGCGCAAGCTCCAGGAGTGGGTGAAGGGGCAGCTGGCGCCATACAAGTACCCGCGGGCGATCGAGTTCGTCGACAGCATGCCGCGCACCGCCACCGGGAAGCTGCAACGCTTCGTGTTGCGCGATCGCGCGCGCGCGGCGGCGCCGGCGGCGGCCGCGCCCCCCTCGCCCGCGATGGTCCCGCCGGCGTTTCCCTCAGCTGCAAGACCGGTCGGTGGCGCCCCCCCGCCGCCCCCTCCTCCCTCCCTCGCCCTCGCCCCCTCCCCCTCCCCCTCCCCCTCCCCCGTCATCGTCCCGGGGTGGCCGCGCCCGCGCGGCTACGCCGACGGGATGTCGGCGCGGGGACGCGTCGTCGTCACCGCCGGGC
>MEDZ01000056.1 GCA_001724275.1 Gemmatimonadetes bacterium SCN 70-22 | reverse complement strand
CACGCGTCGAGTCGCGCGTCGAGTCGCGCGTCGAGTCGCGCGTCGAGTCACGTGACGAGATTGGACGCGCTGGCGAGCGGCTCACTCGCCAGGAAGCGTTCGACCTGGTCAAGCAGGCAACGACGGCGCTCATCACCGGCGACGCCGCAGCTCCCGCGCGTGCGGTACGTGCCAAGGCCTTCGATCTGCTCGGGCGTGACAGCGAGAGCCTGAGCGAGCGGAACTTCGAGCGCATCCTGAAGGACGCGCACGACCAGGAGGTCATCGACCTTCGCCGGCGCGGCAACGACTTCGAAGTGTCACTCCCGGCCGAGGTCGCGCCGGTGTCGGAGCAGCTGAATCGAGCCGCGGCCGCGCACGCGGCGGCCACGGCGGCGCCTGCCGCGCCAGCTGCACCGCGCGGGATGGGGCCGCGAGGGGCCCCGTCGCGTGGTGGGCGCGCTCGCGTCCCCGCCGGCCCGCCGCCGGAGCTGCTGCTCGTCGGCGTGGTCGACGACGTCCCTGCACCCGTCGCCGAAAGATCTTCCGCTCCCGCCGTCGCAGCGGACGAGCAGGCACCGGTTGCCAAGGAGACCCGGGGGCGCCGTGGTCGTGGCGGAAAGCCGAAGGCCGAAGCTACCAAGCCCGAAGCCGCCAAGCCCGAAGCCGCCAAGCCCGAAGCCGCCAAGCCCGAAGCGGCCAAGGCCCCGGCAAAGGACGCCGTGAAGGGGGGACGCCCGCCCGCCAAGCAGGCCAAGCAGGCCAAGCAGGCCAAGCAGGCCACGGAGGCCACGGAGGCCAAGGAGGCCAAGGCACCCGGGCAGCCGAAGGCAGCCAAGGGGAGTGACGGCGGGGGGAAGAAGCCCGGGCGCGGAGGACGCGGGGCGAAGGCCAAGACGGCCGCCGCAACGTGACACGCCGTTCGAACGCCGCGCCTCGAGCGCGGCGTTCTCGTCTCGCCACGCCGTATCCCCCGGCATTCTACGATCGGGCGACGGCCGATGTGGCGCGTGACCTCCTGGGGGCGGTGCTCGAGTGCCGCGCCGATGGCGTGGTGACGCGCGGGCGCATCGTGGAGGTGGAAGCGTACCTCGGGGCGCACGACGCCGCGTGCCACGCCGCGGTCGGGCTCACCCCGCGCAACCGCCACCTTCACGGCCCGCCGGGGATTGCCTACGTCTATCGGATTTACGGGCTTCACTGGTGCGTGAATGCCGTCACCCGTGAAGAGGGGCACGGAAGTGCGGTCCTGCTGCGGGCGCTCGCGCCGCTCGAGGGAATCGCCGCGATGCGGCAGCGGCGCGGCGACGTCCCCGATCGCGAGCTCGCCAACGGACCGGGAAAGCTCTGTCAGGCGTTAGGCATCAGCGGGGCGCATGACGGCGTGCGCCTCGATCGCGGCCCCCTCCGGCTGCGCCCCGGCCTCCCGGTCCCCGATGGGCTCGTGCTCGTCACCCCGCGCATCGGCATCACCCAGGCTGCGGAATGGCCGCTCCGGTTCTGCGTGGCTGGGGATCCGCACGTGTCGCGCACCCCGGGACAGCTGCCGCGGCTGACGCTGGACGAGGCCGCCGCGTGGCTGCGCGGCCACGGGATTCGTTAGGCGCTGGGCCGTACGCAACGGGAGCCGGCCCCCCGACCGGGGAGCCGGCTCCAGCGGATCGCACCAGGCAGGAAGGCCTAGTGCAGCTTGTCGATGGCGCCGAGGAGGTTGAAGCGCAACCCCGCCTCGAGGACGTACGTGTTCGCCGCGCCGTTGATGAGGAAGTTGCGGCGCGTCGGCATCGTCGACGCCTGCGCGAAGAACGAGACGCGGTCGACGATCTGGGCCTGTGCGCCGAGCGTGAAGACGGACGACACGCGGCTGCTCTGCTCATCCACCGCCGCGAACACGGAATCCTGCGCCTCGACGCTCCCGTACGTCCCCTGCGGCTCGGCGTTCTGGATCACGTTGATGGCCAGGCCGAGTCCGGCGTAGGGGCGAACCGTGGTGGTCTTGAATGGGAAGAAGTAGACCGCCGCACTGTAGCGCCGGAGGTCGCTGATGCTCACCGGGCGGACCGATCCCACCGAGGAGGCGTCGAACACTCCGGCGGTCTCGTCGAAGAAGGACTGGTCCATCGAGAGGTAGAGCCCGATGTGCGTGCGGGTGATGAGCCATTCGCCGCCGACGCTGGGGGCCGTGACCTTGGAGTTCCCGTCCGCGCCAGTGGTGAACATGGTCGATCCGCCCTTGATTCCCCAGAACCACGAGTCGTTGAAGGTGCGGGGAGCGTTCGACGCCTGCGCGATCGCCATCGTGGGGATCACGGTGGCGGCGGCCAGGGCCAGACGGAACGTGCGAGCGATACGCATACGCAGACCTCGGGAAACGCCGGAGTGGGAGTCAGCGCCGCCCGGGCGTCCCTCCGGCGAGCAGCGCGTTGAACAGCAGCTTGAACGTGCCTACGACTGCCCGCGGTCCTGCGGGCGACAGCCGAACGTGCTCACTCGGCCGCGCCCGCGCCCCGCGAGTCCGCGTCGCCACGCCGACCGGCGTACGCGGTGGGAACCGCGGTGGCAGCCATGCCGCCTCGCGCCTCCCATAAGCTCATGTCAGGGACGAGGACGACGTCGAACTGGTCACGCAGCCGGCCGCGCCTGACGAGAGAATGCGTGGGCGTGATGTAGGGCACGTCGTACGGGTCGAACCGCCGCCGCCTCCAGCGTTCGTTCATTGCTGCCGTCCGCGGCGCGTACAGGGCGATTCGTGGCAGCCGCGACAGTCGCTCGGTGCGCGGGATCACATCCAGCGGCGGGCGCCACGCAAGCGCGCCGCCGACGCCGCTGGGCTGCTCTTTCCATGTTGGCGAGAGCGGGGCGAACCCGCCCAGGGGTGGGCGTCGCGCGCTCCCGTCTCAAACCAGTCCCAGCTTCCCCCCCACCTTCCTGAACGCCCGCACCGCGAAGTCGATGTCATCCCTCGAGTGCGACGCCGAGATCTGGCAGCGCACCCGCGCCGTCCCGTGCGGCACCACCGGGAAGCCGAAACCGGTCACGAACACGCCTTCCGCGAGCATCATCTCGCTCACCTGGATCGCCGCCGCCGTCTCGCCGATGATGATCGGGACGATCGGCGTCTCCCCGGGCAGCGGCTTGAACCCCGCCTCGATGATCTGCTCGCGGAAGTAGCGCGCGTTGTCGCGCAGCTTCTGGACGCGCTCGGGCTGCGCCTCCATCACCCGCACCGCCTGCAGCGCGCTCGCGGCAACGGTGGGGGGCAGGGCATTGGAGAAGAGCTGCGGGCGCGAACGCTGCGTGAGCATGTCGCACAGCGCCGCCGAGCCGGCCACGAAGCCGCCGGCCGCCCCGCCCACCGCCTTGCCTAACGTCGACGTGATCACGTCCACCTCGCCCAGGACCCCCCAGTGCTCGGCCGTGCCGCGCCCGTGCTTCCCCAGGACGCCGGTCGCGTGGCTGTCATCCATGAGGACCACCGCGTCGTACTTCCGCGCGACCTCCAGGATGTCCGGGAGCCTGGCGATGCTCCCCTCCATGGAGAAGACGCCGTCGGTCCAGATCAGCTTGCGCTTGGCCCCCTTGTTGGCCTCGAGCTTGGCGACCAGGTCGTCCATGTTCGAGTGCTTGTACACGGCGGTCGTGCACTTCGTGATCGCCTTGGCCAGGCGGATCGAGTCGATGATCGACGCGTGATTCAGCTCGTCGGAGATGACGAAGTCGCCCTCCTCCACGACCGTCGCGGTGAGCCCCTCGTTGGCGTTCCATGCCGAGACGTAGCTCATCGACGCCTCCGTCCCGACGAAGCGGGCCAGCGCCTGCTCCAGCTCGCGGTGCACGGTGAACGTGCCGCAGATGAACCGGACGCTCCCGGTCCCCGCCCCGTATTTCCGCAGTCCGTCGATCCCCGCCTGCACCACGCTCGGCTCGTCGCACAGCCCGAGGTAGTTGTTGGACGAGAGGATGAGGATCCGCCCGCGCCCCTCCATTTCCACCCACGCCGACTGCGGCGAGTCCAGGTAGTTGAGCGTCTTGTAGACCTTGTCGGCCTTGAGCTTGTCGAGTCGCGCCTGAAGATCGGCGGTGAATGATGCGTTCAGCATGTCGGTGGTGGCTGTCTCGTCTTCTCGTCTTCTCGTCTTCTCGTCTTCTCGTCTTCTCTCAACTGATTTCGAACACGACCTTCCCCGCATCCCCGCTCTTGATCGCGTGGATGGCCTCGTCGTACTGCTCCAGCGGGAAACGGTGCGTGATGACCGGGGTGGGGTCGAACTTCCCCGAACGCAGGAACTGCGACATCTGGATCCACGTGTCGTACATCCGCCGCCCGATCACCCCGTAGACGGTGATCCCCTTGAAGATGATCTCCGTCGCGAAGTTGACCTCCATCGGCCTGGCCGGAATCCCGAGCATCTGCACTCGCCCGCCCAGCCGCACTTCCTTGAAGGCCTGGTGGATCGCCGCGGGGACGCCGCTCATCTCGAGCACCACGTCCACCCCCAGCCCCTCGGTCGCCCGCTTCACGGTCGCCTCGACCTCGGAGGGGTGCACGGCGTCGTGCGCCCCGGCGGCCTTGGCCAGCGCCAGGCGGCGCGGGTTCACGTCGCTCGCGATCACGCGCGACGCGCCGGCGGCGGCGCAGATCCCCACCGCGAAAATTCCGATCGGCCCGCATCCCGTCACCAGCACCGTCGCCCCCGGGATCTCGGTCCCGTGCAACGCGGTGTGGAAGGCGTTCCCCATCGGGTCGTGGATTCCGCCGATCTCGTAGGGGATGTTGGCGTCCAGGTGCCAGACGTTCGTCGCCGGCATCGCGATGTAGTCGGCGAAGCAGCCGTCGCGATCCACGCCGATGATCCGGGTGTTGGGGCAGACGTGCGAATTGCCCGTTCGGCACAGGTGGCACCGCCCGCAGACGATGTGCCCCTCGGCGGTGACGCGGTCACCGATGGCGACGTCGCGAACCAGCGACCCCACCTGCACCACGTCGCCCGCGAACTCGTGCCCCACCGTGAAGGGCGGCTTGCAGCGGTTGCTCGCCCAGTCGTCCCACTCGTGGATGTGGACGTCGGTGCCGCACACCCCCGCGCGTCGCACCCTGATGAGGACTTCATCGTCCCGAATGGTGGGTTCCGGGACGTCCTTGAGGGTGAAGCCAGGACCGGCCGAAGACTTGACGAGCGCGCGCAATGTAGGGGTGGTCGAGAGGACGGGAAGCGAGACGAGGCGCGGGCGGCTCGTTGCACCTCCGCCCACGTGCACCCCTGAATCAACCGCCCCCTCCTCCCGCAATCAAGCACCCAGCAGTTCTCGCCCTCTCGTCCTCTCGTCTTCTCGTCTTCTCGTCTTCTCTATATCAGCGACGAGATCTGCCCACCGTCGACCTGGATCGCCGTCCCGGTCACGAACGATGCACGCTCGCTGGCGAGGAAGGTCACGACCGCCGCGAACTCTCGCGGGTCCCCTGATCGCCCCATCGGGATCCCGGCCTGGCGCACGGCAAGAACTTCCTCGACCGGACGCTGTTCACGCGTCGCCCGCATCTGCGCGAGCTCGATCGCGCGCGCGGTGTCGAAGTGTCCCGGCAGCACGGTGTTCACGAGGACGTTGTCCTTCGCGACCTCGTTGGCCAGCGTCTTGGCGAAGCCCAGGAGTCCGGCGCGAGCGGTGTTCGACAGGATCAGTCCCTGGATCGGCATCTTCGCCGCCATCGACGTCAGGAAGAGCACCCGTCCCCACCGGCGCGCGCGCATCCCAGGGACGACCGCGCGTGCCAGCCGGATCGATGCCATGAGGTTGAGGTTGAGCGCCGACTGGTACTGCTCCTCCGTCGTCGACTCGAACAGCGTGGACGGTGGTCCCCCGGCGTTGGCGACCAGGATGTCCACCGGACCAAGCGTCGCTTCCACCTCCTGCGCGATGGCTGCAGCCGCATCGGGGGCCCCGACATCGGCGGCGATCGCCACCACCCGCCCGGTGGTGCGCTGCGAGATCTCGGCGGCATGCCGTTCCAATTCCTCCCTGCGGCGGGCGACCATCACCACGCTTGCCCCTTCCTGGCTCAGTTCATTCGCAATGGCGAGTCCGAGCCCGCTCGAGGCGCCGGTGACGAGGGCGATCCTGTTCCTGAGACCCAGATCCATGAGAAGACGAGAAGACGAGAAGACGAGAAGACGAGAAGACGAGCCTATCGCGCCGCTGCCGCCGCAGACGAACCGATTGCCGGCTCACTGCCCACGCCCTTCACCACCCGCACGGCGCACACCTTGAACTCCGGGATGTGGGCGTAGGGGTCGAGGGCGGGGTTGGTCAGCAGGTTGGCGGCGGCTTCGCGGTAGTGCATCGGGATGAACACCTGCCGCCTGGCGACGCGATCCGACAGGCGCACCGCGATGCTGATCTGCGCGCGACGCGACGACACCAGCACCGCTTCACCGTCGCCGACGCCGAGTTCCCGTGCGTCCGCGGGGTTGAGCTCCACGATCGGCGTCGATTCGCGTGCATCGAGGGCGAACGAGCGGCGGGTCATCGTCCCGGTGTGCCAGTGGTACATCTGGCGCCCCGTGTTGAGCAGGAACGGGAACTCCTCGTCCGGTAGCTCGGCCGGAGGGAGGAACTCCACCGGGTAGAAGGTCGCCCTCCCGTCCGTCGTCGGGAACGCGTCGGCAAAGAGGAAGTCGGTCCCCATGTGCTCGGAGTCGTGCACCGGGTACTGCAGGCCGCGGTTGTCCTCCAGTCGCGCGTGCGAGACCCCGCGCCACGACGGCGTGACCCGCGCGATCTCGTCCATCACCTCGGCCGCGTCACGGAACGGCGTGGGCAGCCCGATCCTGTTCGACAGCTCGATGAGGATGTCGAGGTCGCGGCGGGACTTCCCCGGCGGGGGGACGGCCGCGCGCGAGAGTTGGATGCGCCGCTCCGTGTTGACGAACGTCCCATCCTTCTCCGCGAACGATGACCCTGGGAGCACCACGTCCGCGTAGCGTGCCGTCTCGGTCAGGAAGAGGTCCTGCACCGCGAGGAACTCCAGCCCGCGGAACCAGTGCTCGGCGTGTGCCACCTCGGGATCGGAGAGGATCGGGTTCTCTCCCATGATGTACATCCCGCGAACCGGCGACGACTCGTCCACGATCTGCGTGACCTTGAGCCCGGCCGTGAGCGGGATGCGCTCGTCGGGGACGCCCCACGCCTGGGCGAAGACGTGACGCACGGCCGGATCGGTCACCGGCTGGTAGTCGGTGTAGACCATCGGGATCGCCCCGACGTCGCTCGCGCCCTGCACGTTGTTCTGCCCGCGGATCGGGATCATCGCTGCGCCCCAGCGTCCGATCATCCCGGTGGCGAGGATCAGGTTGAGGAGCGACGTGACGATGTCGGTCCCCGTGGAGTGCTGGCTGAGCCCCATGGCCCACAGCGTCGCCGAGCGGGGGCCACGGGCGTACAGCTCGGCGGCCTCGCGAATGAGGTCGGCGCTCACCCCGGTGATGTGCGACGCTCGCTCGGGGGTGTACGGGGCCACCGCCGAGCGCACGCGGTCGAAGTCGTGCGTGCGCCCGGCGATGAAGTCGCGATCCTCGAGCCCCATCGCCAGGATGTGGTGGAGCATTCCGTTCATCAGGGCCACATCGGTCCCCGGGAGCGCCTGCAGGTGGATGTGGGCGCGGGTCGCCAGCTCGATGCGGCGCGGGTCGCAGACGATGAGCTTTGCCCCTCGCTTGAGCGCGCGCTTGATCGCGGCGCCGAAGACGGGGTGCGATTCGGTCGTGTTGGCGCCGAGGAGGAAGATGACGTCGCTCTCGTGCTCGATTTCGCGCATCGAGCCGGAGGCCGCGCTGGTGTTCATCGCCCGCTGCATCGCGCTCACCGAGGAGGAGTGACAGAGGCGCGTGCAGTGGTCCACGTTGTTCGTCCCCAGCCCGGCCCGGAACATCCGCTGGAGGACGTAATTCTCCTCGTTGCTGCACTTGGCCGACTGGAAGACGGCGAGGGACTGCGGGCCGCGGTCGTCGCGCAGGCGGACGAGCTCCTGCGCCACGATCTCCATCGCCTCGTCCCACGTGGCTTCCCGGAACGGCTCGTACCACGACGACGGGGTGGCGACGCGGTCGCGCGGATCGCCGAGTGAGGCGAGCCCCGTGGGGCTGCGCTTGAGCGGGTTCGTGCGTGGTCCGCGCTTGGGCTTCAGCCCTTCGTCCTTGATGAGATCCCACGGCCCACCGCGGCGCGGCCAGGTGGGTGCGTTGTCGTGCGTGGGGTCGAACACCCAGCGCCCGTCGCGCTTGATCCATCCGCGGCGGACGAGCGGCGTCGTCAACCGGTCGCGGTGCAGCACGAAGTCCGTGCCGAAGCGCCCCTTCACGCACGTCGACCCCTTGTTCGGCGTGTTTTCCTCGATCCAGGGGGACTTCACGTGGATGACCTTGTCGTCCCGCACTTGCAGGTCGAGCTGGCAACCGACGGCGCAATACGGGCAGACGCTGCGCACCGTCCGGTCGATGGGAGGCATATCGTTGGACGCCGGTCGGTCGACCACCTGGCCGTTCGCCGCCCGGACGGCCATCGGGATGATGTCGTGGATCGCCCCAGTGGGGCACACGCGCACGCACTCGCCGCACCACGTGCAGCCGGCGTGCTCGGGGTTGCCGTCGGCGCCCACGATGATCTGGGCCTGGTCACCGCGATGCGCGACGTCGAGCACGCCGACGACCTGGATGTCCTCGCATGCCCGTACGCAGCGCGTGCACAGGATGCAGGTGGACATGTCGTGCTGGATGATTGGGTCGCCGTCGCGCTCGTCGCCGGTGCGGAGGGGGAGTCCGGCGCGTCGCGTCGTGGGGACGTCATAGCGTCGAACGAGCGCCTCGAACTCGTTGCGGTAGCCGCCGGCGGGGATCTCCTCCGTCGGATAGCGCTCGAGCAGCATGCCGAGCACACCCTGGCGGCTCTTCACGGCGGCCTGCGATTCCGTCGTGACGACCATGCCGTCGGTGGCCTGCGTGGCGCAGGCGGGGACGAGCTTGGCGTTGCCCTCCACCGAGACGAGGCAGATGCGGCAATTGCCGACGGTGGGAAGGGCGGGGTACCAGCAGAGTGTCGGGACGTCGATCCCCATCGTGCGCGCGGCGTCGAGGATGGTGGCGCCGGGGGCGAACGAGGTGACGTGGCCGTCGATGGTGAGCATCGGCATGGTGGCAATCCGGGTGCGCGGGCGCGATGCCCGATCGGGTGGAGTATGCCGCCCGGGAGGCGGGGCGTCCAGCGTCCCGGGCGGCCGGGCTGATCCCGGGGCGGACGGCATGGGCCGCCTAACGAGGATGCGATCGCCCTCCGTCGCCGGCCGCACGCCAGGGGGTTGTATTGCGCGCCCGACGGCGCGTTCATATATTCGCGTCCAGCACCTATCGCGTGCGCGCGAGGACACGGCGTGGCAACATCACGAAGAGAGTTCCTCCACAACGCATCGCTTGCGGCCACTTCGCCGATCATCCCGGGACGCCCTCCGGCGCCGGACGTCGAGCGGGGATGTTTCGCCTCCCCCTGCGCCGACGCACTCCTCCATCAGCATCTCCCCCGCTCCGCATCCGCCAGGTGGAACTTCCACGGGGGGCGGCAGGTGCAGCGCGCACGCTGCCTCCGAAATTCGCGAACTGCAACTTTACGAGTTGATGTAGGGCATTGTAGATTGGTCGCGAGTTGAAACGCGCCGAGTTGTCAAGTCGTCCATTGACGGAGTGCGCAACGCGCGTCGACACGATTGCTGCTGTTTTCAAGGCTGTTGGTGTTTTCGACATAGCGCCGTGGTTTGGCGCGAAGGACCAGCCGGATGCGAATGCTCCGGTTGCTGCCGACCGATCCACCGGGGGATCGGACCGGTGATCCACACCAGACCAGGAGATACTCTCATGGCTGCGAAGAAGAAGACTGCCAAGAAGGCCGCGAAGAAGACGGCGAAGAAGGCCGCCAAGAAGACCAAGAAGCGCTAGTTCTTCGAGGTCCCGAAACAACAAGAAAGCCGGCGCGATCCATTGCGCCGGCTTTCTTGTTGTTGAGATGGTCTCGGGATGCCGTTACGCGGCCATCGCCGACTTCGCGTCCCGGGTGTGGATCGTCGGCGGGGTATCGTCGTCGGGGACCGGTCCCCACACGTAGGCCCACACCCGTGGCGGTGGTTCGTCCCGGCTTCCGCGCGAGATCACGATTCCCACCGGCTCCTCGTCCTGGACGCCCTGACCTCGCTCTGCCATGCGTCGCCCTCCTTCATATAGTAGGTGCCTCGCCCGGCCATGCCGCACCTGCGATTCGCCGGGTGGTGCGTCGGATAATTGGGGGCTCGCCCCCGGGGCATTGCGGATCCGGCCGCAGCCGGCGAGAACGGTTCGCCGAATGCGGCCGGTCGCGAGGCGCCGCTGTCGATCCCCTCGCACGCACCTACTATGGCAGCAGCCGTGCCATCGGGTGCTGCCACGCTAAGCCATTGACTGTAGGTGACTTGCAGTGCAATTCACACTGGGGGGCTCGCTGTTGTGTCGCAAAACGACACGTAGCGTTCCGACACGCCGTGTCGGAAAATTCGCCCTACCGTCTGGTCCCTCAGGCCACCTGCTTCCGGGCCATGAAGGTGCGCGCGGCGCTCTCGTCGCGAACGATCGAGACGTCCCATCCGTGGTAGCGGGCGCGCAGCTCGTCCAGCTCGATCGCGGCGTTGCCGGCGACGAGCGTCTGCACCAGGTGCACGCCGCCATCGAGCGTCGCGCTCTTGAGGATCTCGATCACACGCTCGCGCTGGTCGGTCGTGAGGCGCTCGAAGGCAGCGGGGGAGCAGACCACCGCATGCAGGGGCGACTCGGGATACCATGCCTCGAGCCCGCTCACGCATCCGTTGACCCGCGACGTCAACCCGACCACCCCGGCGGCCGCCATGACCTTCTCCACGATCTCGGGGTCCTCTTCGACGGCCGTCACCTGGCAGCCATTGGCGACGAGATACATCGCGGTACCTTCCTCCCTGGCGCCGACGACCAGCACGTGGGCCTCGGCGTCCGCGGGAATCTCCCGCACGATCGGGGCGTCTGCGCTGAGCCCCCAGCGTTCGGGACGGCGGTACTCGGCGAGGAGCTTGAGACGGCGGCGCCGCCACGTCGCGTAGGTGGGAATGCGGAGCCGCCGCCGGATGATGCGGTCCACCTCGTCCCAGATGAGGAGTTCGTCGAACGCGAACTGCTCCGCCGCCCGCAGGTTGGCCACCGCTTCGTCGCCGATGCGGAGGATCGCTGAACGGGGGATCGAGTCCTTGTAGTTCTCGATCTCCTGCTCGACGAAGATCTCGTACTCGTGCTTGAGAGATCGCTGCGGTTGTGACGCCATGCACCCACGCCTGTTAGGCTGCCCCAAACCTACGGACTCTCGTAAGGCGCGCAAGTGGTTTCGCCATTCACTCGTTAGATTTTCCAGCGCCTGCCTGACGATTCAGCGTCCACGGCGCGCGTATCCCGTCGTATCGCTCCACCGGCAGGTCGCCCTGCACGCTGTCCCCACTGCCGTTCCCACTGCCGTTCCCACTGCCGTTCCACTCGTCATGCACCCACCCTCATGACCGAACTGCGCCACGTTGCCGATGGCATCGCCTGCGGCGACCTCCTGCACCTCGCGCGTCCGGAGGCGATTGCCACCTACCTGGTCGAGACGCGTGATGGACTCGCCGTCGTCGATCCCGGCCCCTCGTCCTGTCGTGAGGCACTCGACCAGGCGATCCGCGACTTCGGCGCCGCGCCCGGTGACCTCCGTCACGTGCTCCTCTCGCACATCCACCTGGACCACGCCGGCGTCACCGGGACGCTCGCGCGCGAGAACCCGGCGCTCCGGGTGTACGTGCACGCCCGCGGCGCCCCGCACATGGCCGACCCCACGCGCCTGCTCGACAGCGCGCGCCGCATCTACCAGGACGACTTGCCCCGCCTCTGGGGGGCCTTCGAGCACGTCGACGAGGGGCAACTCGTGGTGCTGCACGGCGACGAACACCTCCGCATCGGCGAGCGCCGCCTGACGGTCGCCTACACGCCGGGACATGCCTGGCATCACCTCTGCTACCTCGACGAGTCGACGGGAATGGCATTCGTCGGCGACGTCGCGGGCGAGGCATCGCAGCATGGGACGCCTGCCCTCCCCGCCGCGCCGCCGCCCGACATCGACCTCGAATCGTGGAAGCCGAGCCTCGACCGCATCGCCGCGTGGGGGCCCGACGCGCTGCTGCTCACCCACTTCGGCCCCGTGCGCCACGTCGTCGCCCACCTCGACGCCCTCTGGGATCGCATCATCTCCTGGAGCCTTGCGGTACGCGCCTCGCTCGCGTCCGGCGAGCACGATGACGCGCGCGCCGACGCCTTCGCCGATGCCGAACTCGCCCGGCTGAGGAGTGGGCTGACCCCCGAGCAGGGCGTGCACATCGATCGCGACACGATCCGCTCGTCGTGGTTCGGCTTCGCGCGCTACTGGCGCAAGAAGGCGGAAGCCACCGCCTGACGAGCGGCCGTGCCCGAGCTCCCCGAGGTCGAATACGCGGCGCGGATCGCCCGCGCCGCGTGCCAGGGCAAGCGCATTCGAGAGGTGCGATCCTGCCACCCCTCGCAACGGCGGACCCTCCCCGATGTCGTCGCACGGACGCTCGCGGGAGACGTGGTGCGCGAGGTGCGCCGCTGCGGGAAGCACCAGCTCTTCCAGCTGGCGAGCGGGCGCACCATCCACGTGCACTTCCGCATGACGGGTGACTGGTCGGTGGGCGAGGCAGCGCCTCCCGTGCACCGGTTCGCGCGCGTCATCCTCGACTTCGACGACGGGACGCGGCTCGCCCTCGTCGACACCCGTGCGCTGTCGCACGTCTCCGTGCACGCGGCGGGCGAATCCCCGCTCCCCGACCTCGGCCCCGAGGCCACCGCGCCGGAGTTCGACGCGGCATGGCTGGCCGCGCACCTCGCGCGACGTCGCGCCCCCGTCAAGCCGATTCTCCTCGACCAGCGCGTGGTGGCCGGGATCGGGAACATCTATGCGTCCGAGGCGCTCTGGTACGCCCGCGTCGATCCCCGTCGCCCGGCGCACCGTCTCTCGAGCGACCGGGTCGCCGCCATCGTGGCTGGCGTCAAGCGCACCATGCGCAAGGCGCTCGCGCACCCCGAGCGCTACCACGGCGCCGCTGCGGTGCGCGACGCGGTCCGCTTCAACGTCTACGATCGCGAGGGACGCCCCTGCCGACGTTGTCGTGCCCCCATCTCACGGCTCACGCAGGCAGGGCGCAGCACCTACTTCTGCCGCAGCTGCCAGAAGGGATGACCGGCGACGCCGCGCTACCCCGCGCTGCCTCGCCGGCGCTCCGTTCGTCATCCTACCACGCGATCCCGTAGTCCTCGCCATGGTTCGACGCCGCGCCCCAGAACGTCCGGTGCTTGCGGTCGAGCCAGATGGCCGTGATCGGTCCCGAGGTGAGGCGCTCGAACTCCAGGGTGTATCCCATGCGGCGCAGCTCCGCGCGCGTCCAGTCGGGAACCGACTCCGCCAGGAGCAACCGCCCCGGGCGCGACTCGTGCGCCCCGAACGAGGAGCGCATCTGGTACGAGTTGATGTTCGCCGCCTCGGCCGCCTCCTGCGGCGTCATCCCGAACTCGACGGTGTTGAGGAAGAACTGCAGGAGGTTCTGGTCCTGGGAGTCTCCCCCCTGGACGCTGAAGGCCAGGTACGGCTGGCCTTCCTTGAGCGCGAGCGACGGCGTCAGCGTCACGCGGGGCCGCTTCCCGGGGGCAATCACGTTGAAGGGGCCGTCGCCAGGGTGCGTCACGAAGCTCTGCGCGCGCTGGCTCAACCCCACGCCGGTGCGCCCCGCGATCACCGCCGGGATCCACCCCCCGCTCGGCGTCACCGAGATCACCCACCCCGACGTGTCGGCCGCCTGGATCGACGTCGTCCCCGAGTAGAACGCCTCGTCGAAGGTGAGGGCGCCGAGCGAGTCCCCGACGCGGTCCTGCTGACCGCTCTTCGGCATGTCGGCCGGTGCCCCCGTCACGCTCCACTTGTCCAGTAGCTCGCGGAAGGGGTTCGTCCCGCCCTGGTACGGGTACGGATCGCCCGGCTTGATGGTGGCGTCGTTGCGGTCCCAACGGATCTGCCCGTAGCGTGCCTTCGCGTATTCCTTCGAGAGGAGCCCCGGCATCGGCTCGTCAGGCGCAAAGCTCGGGTCGCCGTAGTAGAAGTCGCGGTCGGCGAAGGCGAGCGACATCGCCTGGTATACCGTGTGGATGTAGCGCGTCGAGTTGTAGCCCATCGACTTGAGGTCGGCGTTCTCGAGGATGTTGAGCGCCTGCAGCAGCGCGGGCCCCTGCGTCCACTGCTGCAGCTTGTAGACGTCGATGCCGCGGTAGTTGGTCGACAGCGGCTCCTCGATCTTCACCTTCCAGTTCGCGAGGTCCTCGCGCGTGAAGAGCCCGCCCTCCTCACGGACGCCGCGCACGATCTCCTCGGCGATGTCGCCCTTGTAGAAGCGGTCGTATGCCGCGTAGATCGCCTCCTTCCGGCTCTTCCCCTGGCGCCGCGCCGTCCGCTCCGCCTCCACGAGCTTGCGCAGCGTCGTCGCCAGGTCCTTCTGCGCGAAGATCTCGCCGGCCGCCGGCGCCTCGCGCGCTTCGCCGAGGTGGGGGAGCATGACCTCGCGCGAATACTTCCATTGCTTGAGGCGCGCCTTGTTGTTCTCGATCGAGTTCGCCGTCTGTGCGTCGATGGGGTATCCATCCGCCATCTGGATGGCGGGCGCCAGGACGTCGGCCAGCGACAGCGTCCCGTATTCGGCCAGCATCGTCATCAACCCGCCCGGAGTTCCCGGAGTGACGGCGGCGAGCGCCCCGAACTCGGGCGGGGTGTTCATGCCGCGCGAGCGATAGAACTCGGCGGTCGCGCCAGTGGGAGCGACGCCGAGCGCGTTGATCCCGATGACCTTCTTGAGTCCGGGATGATAGATGAGCGCCTGGGTCTCGCCCCCCCAGCTCAGGACGTCCCACATGGTGGTGACCGCGGCGAGCAT
This sequence comes from Gemmatimonadetes bacterium SCN 70-22, assembly GCA_001724275.1. NCBI lineage: Bacteria > Pseudomonadati > Gemmatimonadota > Gemmatimonadetes bacterium SCN 70-22. The sequence continues at coordinate 2,094 of MEDZ01000056.1, read as the reverse complement.
GGCGCACGCGGCGTCGATGGCGTTGCCTCCTTTCTGGAAGATCGTGGCACCGGCGGTGGCGGCCAGCGGCTTCCCCGTGACGGCGACCCAGTGGCGTCCGTGCAGCGGCGGCTTCTGGGTGCGTTGTGCGGTGAGCGTCGGCGCGGCGAGCGCGAGGGCGGCGCCGACGCCGAGCGTCAGGCGCGGGAGGAGGCGAGCGCGAAGGGCGGACGGCCGAACGCCGGCGGGGCGTACGTCGGGCGGGCGGGTGGCGGACATCGGGGCGTCGGCGTTAGGGGAAGGAGCGTGTGCGGAGGGATCGCCTCTGAAGGAGGCGCGTGTGAAGGGATCGCGTGTCGAGCGGCTTTGCTACCGAGAGAACGCGCGATCGCGCCCCCCCGCTGTCCACTCGTCTTCTCGTCTTCCCGTCTTCTGCCCCTCTCAGTCCATCGCCTCCAGGATCGCGCCCTTGAGGTAGCCGGACTCGGGGATGGTGAGGATCTCGGGGTGGTCGCTGGGTTGGTTGCAGAGCTCGCGGAGGGCGATGGGGCGGGCGCTGTCGGCGGCGGCGCCTTCGAGCATCTCCAGGAAGAGCGGCTTGCCGAGGTGGTAGCTGCAGCTGGCGGTGAACAGGATGCCGCCGGGGGCCAGGAGGCGCAGGGCGCGGAGGTTGATGTCGTGGTAGCCGCGGAGGGCGGCGGGGAGGGAGGGGCGGTTCTTGGCGAAGGCGGGGGGGTCGACGACGATGGTGTCGAAGCGTTCGCCGGCGCGCTCGCGCTCGCGGAGGTCATCGAAGACGTCGGCCTCGACGAAGGTGATGTTGGTGCGGCCGTTGCGTGCGGCGTTCTCGCGGGCGCGCTCGAGCGCCGCGCCTGACGAGTCGAGGGCGACGACGCTCGAGGCGTTCGCCGCCAGATGCAGCGCGAACGAGCCGTGGTAGGCGAAGCAGTCGAGCGCGCGACCGCGGGCCAGCTGGCCGATGCGGTGCCGGTTCTCCCGCTGGTCGAGGAAGGCACCCGTCTTCTGGCCGGTCCAGGGGGCGGCGAGGTACTTCACGCCATGCTCGTGGACCTCGATCTCGCGCGGGACGTCGCCGAACAGGAGGGTGGTCTCGCGGGAGAGCCCTTCCCGATCGCGCACCCCGGCGTCGTTCCGGGCCAGGACACCCCGGCACCCGGTGAGACGGACCAGCGCGGCGACGATCTCCTCCCGGAACGCCTCGAGCCCGGCGCTCAGTAGCTGGACGACCAGCCAGCGGTCGTAGCGGTCGCAGACGAGCGACGGGAGGGCGTCGCCTTCGCCATGGACGAGACGGAACGCCGAGCTGTGCCGCAGGAGGTCGTCGCGCCGGGAGACGGCGCGCGCCAGGCGATCATGCCACCACTGCTCGTCGAGCTGGGCCGGCGTCTCGCGGTCGACGAGACGAAGGGAGATTTCCGAGGTGGGGGACCAGAGGGCGACGCCGATGGGGCGTCCGCGAGGGTCCTCGACACGCACGGCTCCCGCCGGGGCGTTCGGGAAGCGGACGACGTCGCTCTTGAAGATCCACGGGTGGGCGCGTCGCCAGCGGGCGGCGCCGCGGGCGGAGACGACTGCGAGGTCCATGGCCATGGCCCCCAAGGTAGCGGAGCGGTGCTGGGGGCGCGCTGTCCGAGGGCAGGGGAGGGAGGAGCGGGAGGGGGGCGAGGAGTCGGCGGGGCGCAGTCGTTGTATTAGCGGAATTCTCGTCGCGTGTCGGGCGAGTGGGGGTTGAACTGCGCCTCGGAGCTATGTACTATACGCCCCCTTTCGTCACCAGCACGTGATCGCGCTTCGGCGCGTGTTACGGCACCGTGGATTCGCGCGAGCGGTCGCGGGGGGACGGATGGTTGTTGATGCTCGAATGGACACCGTGCGGTTGCCGCCGGTTGCTGATTGAAAAGCGAAGGTCAGGGAAGATCGTGGGAAGTGAATCCTTATTGCTGTCGGGACGCGCGAGCGTTTCGGCGGTGAAGAGATTGCTTGATCACAAAGAGTAGTAGATCGCGCGTGCTCTGCTTGACGAAGAAGGGGTCAAGCGAGCGAAAGCATGTGGGGGATGCCTGGGTACACAGAGGCGATGAAGGCCGTGGTAAG
>MEDZ01000055.1:10263-28594 GCA_001724275.1 Gemmatimonadetes bacterium SCN 70-22 | reverse complement strand
CCCCTCCACCTCGCCGGCGACGCCGAACCCCACCCCGCCGACACCGATTCCCCGCAGACTCCCCCCGGCACCGGCACCCAGCCCGCCCACCACGAGCCCCCTGACGTCACCCGCCACGCCGGCCCCGACCCCGCCCAGCACGACGCCGCGCGCGTCGCCTCCCGCGCCCGCGCCGATCCCCGCGGCCACGATCCCCCGCAGGTCGCCCCCGCTCCCCACGCCGAGCCCGGCCAGCATGATCCCCCAGACGCGCTCCCCCGCCCCCATTCCGAGCAGCGAGATCCCCACGCCGCCCAGCTCGTCGGTGGCCTCGATCCCCGCCGCCACCTGGATCCCCTGCACGTTCCGCCCGCCGGTCAGCGGGACGCCGAGCGCCAGTCCCATCACATCGCCGTGCCCGCCGTCGTACGGCCGCCAGATGGTGGCGTTCACCCCGCGCACACGGCGCAGGCGCGAATCGCGATAGTTGAGCCTCACCCCGGTCCACTCGCGCGAGTCGCCGATACTGAGCCCGGTGCGGTTGGGGCCGATGTCGAGGGCGCGGTCACCCGCCTGCGCGTGCAGCGCGCGCGGGGCGGCAAACAGGCAGGCGAGGGCGAGGGTGGGGATGACACGCTTCATGGTCGGTCGGCAGTCTGGTCATGTGACGGGCGCCACATCGCAACACGGCGCGCGGGCGCTCCAATCCCTGCCTACGCGCACCGTTCGACGGGAGGTTTCAGGACCTGCAGGAATTCCACGAAACCGAACGCCCCCCTCCCCCGTTCACCCCTCGAACGCCCCGCCACCCGCGGTCGGCGACCCGAATGTGCCGGAGGAGCGACGTGCAAGCCGCAGGAGCCAGCCGCAGCATCCACCACCCCGCCCGATGGCGCGGTGGGACTCGAGTGGAGGGGAATCCATGGGCGTGACCCGCATCCCGCAGTGGCTCCGCCAGGCGCTCGTCTTCGCCGGCGCGTGGCACCTCGCCCTCGGCGTGACGATGATCCTCGCCCCGTTCGCGTTCTACGACCTGGCCGGGCTCCCCCGCCCCAACTACCCGCAGGCCTGGCAAGCGGTCGGCACGCTCACCGCGTCCATGGGGCTCGGCTACGCCATCGCGGCCCGCAACCCGCTCCGCTACTGGCCCGTCGTCCTGATCGGCTGGATCCCGAAGGTCATCGTCCCGATCGGCTTCCTCTGGTACACCGCGTCCGGGCAACTCCCGCTCGCCTTCGGGTCGCTCGTCCTCGTGCACGACGTCGCGTGGCTGGCCCCGTTCACCATGCTCCTGTGGCTGGCGGTGCGCGAGCAGGCGGCGGGCGAATACCCGCGTTCGACGTTCCGCGGGACGCTGCGCGACGCGCTCTCGCACGCCATCACCGACCGCGGCGAGTCGCTCCTGGAGCTGTCCGAAACCGCCCCGCGCCTGGTCGTCTTCCTGCGCCACAGCGGGTGCATCTTCTGCCGCGAGACGCTGGGCGACCTGCACAAGCTCCGCTCGGCGATCGAGGCCACCGGGGTCAAGCTCGCCGTGGTCCACATGGGAATGCCCGACGAGGGCGAGGAGCTCCTCGCGCGCTACCAGCTGCAGGGGGTCGACGCGGTCAGCGACCCCCTCCGCGAGCTGTACCAGGCGTTCAACCTGAAGCAGGGGACCTTCGCCCAGCTCTTCGGCCCGCGCGAGTTCGCCCGCGGCTTCGTGGCCACGCTCAAGGGGCACCTGGTGGGGCTCTTCCAGGGCGACGCCTTGCAACTGCCGGGGGCCTTCGTGGTGTCGCGCGGACAGGTGCTGCGCTCGTTCCGCCACCGCTCGGCGGGCGACCGCCCGGACTACGTGGCCCTGGCCCGCGGGGAGTGCGACGTCCCGCAGTCGCAGGCGCGAGGGAACACGGCGGCCTGACGGTGCTGTCGGGTCGCGTGCCCGGCGGCACGCACCCCCGGCGGCGACCATTCAGGTGTCCGCATCCAGCTCCCATTCGGTGCCCTCTTCGCGTAGCCGCAGGCGCGGCCCGGACGACGGGAGCTCGACACGCTCATAGATGACCGACAGCGGGAGGGTGACGTCTATCGAGGCCAGGAAGATCTCCTGCTCGTCTTCGAAGACCTGATGCACCCAGGATGCGTCGTGCTCCCTGAGGTACGCGTCGACGCGCCTGGCATCCTGCGAAACGATCAGGTAGCCCCTCAGCGAGTCGAGCCCGAGATACGCGCGCCGCTTCTCCCCGCGATCGATGCGCTCGGTCGAGGGTGACGTCACCTCCACGACGTACGTCGCCGCCACCTCGGTATCGGTCTCCGCCGACACATCACCACAGGCGACCATCACGTCAGGGACAAAGACGTTTCGCAAGACCCTGAGCTTGCGATTGCCCGTGAAGAGTCGGCACGCTCCCCGTCGCAGGACATTCCACAGGTACCCCGTCACGTTGCTGGCGATGACGCCATGGCGGCTCGTGCCACCAGTCATCGCGTACACGAAGCCGTCCACGTACTCGTGTCGCGCCTCGACCGTCTCGTCGAAGGCGAAGTACTCCTCCAACGTCATGGGCGTGGGGTGTGACAGGGGGCTGGTCATGCGCCGAGCATAGGCTCGGCTCGGCGGCCGAGTCAAGCGCGAACGCAGCACGTCGTACCGTTCCGTTGCGCCCACGCACCTGCTCGCTGTACGCTTCGAAGGGGCCTCCACCGCCCTCCCCCGCAATGTCTCCCTCCCGCCGCTTCCTCGTGGTCGACGACGAGCGCCAGATCAGGCGCGCCGTGGCGCACGTGCTGGAACCGCTGGACGGGAAGGTGAGTGAGGCCGCATCGGGGCGTGAAGCGCTGACCATCGCCGCCGCCGAGCAGCCAGCGCTCGTCGTGCTCGACCTCGGGCTCCCCGACATGGATGGCACGGAGGTCTGTCGCGAGCTGCGCCGGTGGAGCGAAGCGCCCATCCTGGTCCTGACGGCGCGGCACGATGACGAGGCAACGGTCGCGGCGCTCGATGCGGGGGCCGACGACTACGTGACGAAGCCGTTCTCGACGCCGGCCCTGCAGGCGCGCGTGCGCGCCCTCCTCCGCCGCGCGGGCCGGCCCAACGCGGGAGAGCCGGAACGGACGGCGATCGAGGCGGGGGCGTTGCGCATCGACCTGGCGGCGCGCACGGTGACACGCGGTGGCGAACGGGTGCACCTGACACCGACCGAGTACGACCTGCTGGCGACGCTGGCCACGCACGCGGGGCGCGTGATGACGCACACGCAGCTCTTCTCCGCCGTGTGGAAGGGGCGGGTCTTCGGCGACGCGCAGGGGCACCTGCGGGTGCACGTGGCCCACCTGCGCCGTAAGCTCGAGGACGACCCGGTGCGTCCCCGCCACCTGCAGACGGAGCTTGGTGTGGGTTATCGCTTCGTCGTCGATTGAGGTGGTGCCCCCTTGACGGATCGCACCGGGACGCGCGACGTGCCACGCGCTGCTGGCAGGGTGATGGGGATGGCCCCGCGCGACGCCTCCCCGCGCCGTTGGCGCCCCCTCCTCTGGCCGCTGGTGCTGGTGGCGGTCATCGCCGTGCTCATGCCGATCCGCGACCGGCTCGACAAGGCGCACATCACGCTCGCGTTGCTCCTGGTGGTCCTTTCCGCCGCCGCCGACGGCGGCCGCCGCGTCGGGTTGCTCCTGGCGGCGCTCGCCTTTGTCGGCTTCAACTGGTTCTTCCTCCCCCCGTACGACACCCTGGTCATCGCCGACCCGCTCGACTGGTTCGTCCTCCTCGCCTTCCTCGGGACGAGCGTGGTGGCGTCGCACCTGTTCCACCGGGTGCAACGCGAAGCCGAGGAGGCGCGGGCGCGCACCGGTGAGGTCGCGACGCTCGCGTCGTTGGGTGCGGAGGCGATGACGGCGCCGCGCGCCGACGGCGCGCTGCGGGTGGTCGCCAACACGGCGCGCCAGGCGCTGGGGGTGGCGGCGACGCGGGTGCACGTGCAACGCGACGACGGTACGAGTACCGACGGTACGAGCGCCGACGGCACGAGCGCCGATGCGGCGCCGCGGGGGGGCCTGACGGGAACCGGGGCCACGCCGGCGACGGGTGCGCTCGACACGGTGACATCGGGCGACGAGCACCCGGCGGGTGTCGACCTCGAGCCGGTGCAGCTCGCGCTCGCCCGCGGCGCGCGCGTCGCCGTGCTCGAGGGGAGCGTCGTGCGTGTCATCCCTCACGACGGACGCTCGCTCGAGTCGGCGCTCGCCGGCACGCGGGTGCATCGCCTCCTCGTCCCCCTCCTCGGCGGCGCACGCACCATCGGCGTCCTCGACGTCGAGGACCGGGCAGGGCTCTCCCTCGACGGCGCGCGCGAGCGCCTGTTGTCGGCGCTGGCCTACTACGCCGCGTTAGGCGCCGAGCGCGCGCGACTGGAGCGGACGACCGAGCACCTCGAGGCGCTGCGCGAAGCCGACCGGATGCGCAGCGCCGTGCTGGCCTCGGTGTCGCACGACCTGCGCACGCCGCTCACCACGATCAAGGCGCTCGCCCACGAGATGGGCACGCTGGGCGACGAGCGCTCCGAGGTGATCGAGCAGGAAGCCGACCGCCTCAACCGATTCGTGACCGACATGCTCGACATGTCGCGACTGGCCAGCGGGCGCGTCTCGTTGCAGGTGGCGGTGACGCCGGTGGACGAGCTCCTCTCGGCGGCGCTGCAACAGGTGGAAGGCAGTTTCGGCGCGCGCCGCATCGCGGTACGGCTCCCCCCCGGCGACGCCCTCCCGCTGGCGCGCTTCGACCTCACGCACGCGGTGCGCATCGTGGTGAACCTCCTCGAGAACGCCCGCAAGTACGCCCCGGGTGACGCGCCGGTGGAACTGATGGTGGCGCGCGAGGGCGACAGGCTGGCCGTCCATGTCGCCGATCGCGGGCCGGGCGTTGCACCTGGTGAGGCGGAGCGGATCTTCGAGGCGCTCTATCGCCCCGCGTCGTCGCGCCCCGACGAGGGGAGCGTCGGGCTCGGGCTGGCCATCGCCCGCGGGCTCGCCGAAGCGCAGGGCGGGACGCTCACCTACGCCCCGCGCGACGGCGGTGGCAGCGTCTTCACGCTGCGCCTCCCGGCCGCCGAGCTGACCGAGATCGACGCGGGGTAGCGGGCGACCGGGACGCCTCGGCGCGCCCGGCGGCACCGCGCCACTCCTTCATGCGACCTTAACGCCGCCCGCCGCGGCGTTTGCGCGCCCTTCACGGCACGACGGGCAACGTGTGTCCCGTACGGCGCGACGCTCGTCCCACCGCATCGGCTGGACCATGGCGAGCGGCGCCTCCGCCTCATGGAGGGCACGTGCTCGACCTGGCCTACACGCTCATCATCGTGGCCTTCTTCGCGCTGATGCTCTGGTACGTGCGGGGCTGCGCGCGGCTGGGACGGTCAGCCGTCGACGGCGGCGAGGAGCGAAACGCATGACGCCCGACGTGGTACTCGCCCTGACCATCTCGGCTGCGCTCCTCGGCTACCTGCTCTACACGCTGCTTCGGCCGGAGAAGTTCTGATGACGGGCAACGGCTGGCTGCAGATCGCCTTCTTCTCGCTCTGCGTTCTGGCGGTGGCCAGGCCGCTGGGGGCGTACCTCGTGCGTGTCTACGACGGCTCGGTGCGCTGGCTGGCGCCGGTGGAGCGCGCAATCTATCGCGTCTCGGGCATCGATCCCGCCGAGGACCAGCACTGGACGCGCTACGCCGCGGGAGTGCTTCTCTTCTGCGTGGCGTCGATGCTGCTCACGTACGCGGTGCTGCGCCTGCAGCACCTCTTCCCGCTCAACCCGCAGGGGTTGTCGGCGCTCCCCCCGCGCCAGGCCTTCGAGACGGCGGCGTCGTTCACCACCAACACCAACTGGCAGTCGTACGGCGGCGAGTCGACGATGTCGTACCTGTCGCAGATGACGCAGCTGGCCTTCCACAACTTCGTCTCCGCCGCGGTGGGGATGGCCGTGGCGGTGGCGTTCGTGCGCGGCATCGCCCGCCGCAGCGCCGGCAAGCTGGGGAACTTCTGGGTCGACACGGTGCGCGGGACCCTCTATGTGCTCCTCCCCCTGTCGCTCGTCTTCGCGCTCGTCCTCGTGCAGCAGGGGGCGATCCAGAACTTCAGCTCCTACGTGGAGCTTTCAACACTCGAGGGGGGCCGGCAGGTGCTGGCGATGGGGCCGGTGGCGAGCCAGGAGGCGATCAAGCAGCTCGGCACCAACGGCGGCGGCTTCTTCAACGCCAACTCGGCGCACCCGTTCGAGAATCCCACGCCGTGGACAAACTTTCTGCAGATGCTCGCGATCCTGGCCATCCCGTCGGCCATGACGTACATGCTGGGGCGGATGGTGCGGAACCAGCGCCACGGGTGGGCCGTGTGGAGCGCGATGTTCGTCCTCTTGGCCGGCGGGGTGACGATCGCCTACACGTCCGAGGCGCGCGGCAACCCGATCCACGCCGCGCGTGGGCTCGACGTCGCGACCACCGGCACCACCCCCGGCGGCAACATGGAGGGGAAGGAGGTGCGCTTCGGCATCGCCAACTCGGCACTGTTCGCCACCGTGACCACCGCCGCCTCGTGCGGGGCGGTGAACAGCATGCACGACTCGTTCACCCCGTTGGGCGGCCTGGTCCCGCTGGTGAACATGCAGCTGGGCGAGGTCGTCTTCGGCGGTGTGGGGGCGGGGCTCTACGGGATGCTGGTGATGGTCATCCTCACCGTCTTCATCGCCGGGCTGATGGTGGGGCGCACGCCGGAGTACCTCGGCAAGAAGATCCAGGCCCGTGAGGTGCAAATGGCCATGCTCTACGTCCTCGTCTTCCCGGCTGCCATCCTGGTGACGACGGCGCTCTCCGTCGCCGTGCCGGCCGGACTTGCAGGGCTCAACAACCAAGGGCCGCACGGGCTATCGGAAATCCTGTACGCCTTCTCCAGCGCCGCGGCCAACAACGGGAGCGCCTTTGCCGGGCTCACCGGCGGCACCGCGTACTACAACACGCTGTTGGGCCTCAGCATGCTCACCGGTCGCTTCCTGATGATGGTCCCGATGCTGGCGCTGGCGGGCTTCCTGGCCGAGAAGCAGCAGGCGCCCGACTCGGCGGGGACCTTCCCCGTCACCTCGCCGCTCTTCGTGACGCTCCTGGTCGGCGTGATCGTGATCGTCAGCGCCCTCACCTTCTTCCCGGCCCTCGCCCTGGGACCGATCGTCGAGCACCTGGCCATGGGCGCGGGGAGGCTCTTCTAGGATGTCCGTCTCCAAACGCCCCCTCTTCGACCCGCCGATCGTGAAGCGGGCCGTGCGCGACGCCGTCGCCAAGCTCCACCCCCGCGCCATGGTGCGGAACCCGGTGATGTTCGTCGTCTTCATCGGCTCGCTCCTCACCTCGCTCGTCCTCGTGCGCGACCTGGTTCAAGGGGCCGGCCACATCGGCTTCACCGTGCAGCTGGCGGTCTGGCTCTGGTTCACCGTCCTCTTCGCCAACTTCGCCGAGGCGATGGCCGAAGGGCGCGGCAAGGCCCAGGCCGACACGCTGCGCGCCTCCCGCGCGCAGACCAGGGCCAAGAAGCTCGACGATCCCGCGGACCGCCACCGCTTCTACTTCGTCCCGTCGAGCGAGCTGGAGCGGGACGACCACGTCGTTTGCGAGCCGGGCGACATCATCCCCAGCGATGGCGAGGTGGTCGACGGCGTGGCCTCGGTCGACGAGTCGGCGATCACGGGCGAGTCGGCTCCCGTGATCCGCGAGTCGGGGGGCGATCGCTCGGCGGTGACCGGCGGGACCAAGGTCCTCTCCGACTACCTCGTCATCCGCATCACCGCCGGCCCGGGAGAGACCTTCCTCGATCGGATGATCGCCCTCGTCGAAGGGGCGGCGCGCCAGAAGACGCCCAATGAGGTCGCGCTCACCATCCTCCTGTCCGGGCTGACCATCGTCTTCCTCTTCGCCGTCGTGACGCTGCAGCCGTTCGCCCTCTACTCCGGGACATCGGTCGGGACGCCGGTGCTGGTGGCGCTCCTCGTCTGCCTCATCCCGACGACCATCGGCGGGCTCCTCTCGGCCATCGGGATCGCCGGGATGGACCGGATGATCCAGCAGAACGTGATCGCCATGAGCGGGCGGGCGGTGGAGGCGGCGGGAGACGTCAACACGCTCCTTCTCGACAAGACCGGGACCATCACGTTAGGCAACCGGCAGGCGGTCTCGTTCCACCCGATGCCGGGGGTCGACGACGCCTATCTCGCCGACCGCGCGCAGCTCGCCTCGCTGGCCGATGAGACGCCGGAGGGACGGAGCATCGTGGTACTGGCCAAGAACGCATTCGGGATCCGTGCCCGTACGCTCACCGACGGGACGCGCCCCGCCGGCACAGACGGCACAGACGGCACAGAGGGCACCGACGGCACCGACGGCACCGACGGCACAGCATCCTCGACATCACACGACGAGGAGCACGTCCGCCTGGCGTTTCTTCCCTTCTCGGCGAGCACGCGGATGAGTGGCGTCGACACGCCCACGCACGAGCTGCGGAAGGGGGCCGGCGACGCCGTGTCGCGCTGGGTGCACGCGCACGGCGGCAACGGCAACGCCGAGTTGCGACCGCTGGTGGAGCGGATCGCCCGCGAAGGGGGGACGCCCCTCGTGGTCGCCGAGCGCGCGGTGGGGATGGCCGCGGCCGCCGGGCACGGCGGCGCGCGCATCCTCGGTGTGATCTACCTCAAGGACGTGGTGAAAGGAGGGATGCGGGAGCGCTTCGAGCGGCTGCGGGCGATGGGGATTCGCACGGTGATGATCACCGGCGACAACCCGCTCACCGCCGCCGCCATCGCGCAGGAAGCGGGGGTCGACGACTTCCTGGCCGAGGCCAAGCCCGAGGACAAGATGGCGCTCATCAGGCGCGAGCAGGGCGGGGGGAAGCTGGTGGCGATGACCGGAGACGGGACCAACGATGCCCCGGCGCTGGCGCAGGCCGATGTCGGGGTCGCGATGGGGAGTGGGACGCAGGCGGCGAAAGAGGCGGGGAACATGATCGACCTCGACTCCAACCCGACCAAGCTGATCGAGGTGGTGGAGATCGGGAAGCAACTCCTCATGACCCGGGGAGCGCTGACGACCTTCTCCATCGCCAACGACGTGGCCAAGTACTTCGCCATCATTCCAGCGATGTTCGTGGCCGCCTATCCCGAGTTGGGGGCGCTCAACATGATGCGCCTGCACTCCAGCACGTCGGCGATCCTGGCCAGCGTGATCTTCAACGCGCTGGTCATCATCGCCCTCATCCCGCTGGCGCTGCGCGGAGTGAAGTACCGCCCGGCCGCGGCGGGGACGATCCTCCGCCACAACCTCGTCGTCTACGGACTCGGCGGACTTCTCGTTCCCTTCGTGGGGATCAAGCTCCTCGACATGGCGCTCGTCGTCCTCCGACTGGTCTAGGGAGATGCCCATGCTTCGCAAGCAGTTGCGTCCGGCGATCGTCCTCACGCTCGTGCTCTGCCTGATCACCGGGGGGGTGTACCCCGGCATCGTCACCGGCATCGCCCAGCTCGTCTTTCCCCGCCAGGCCAACGGCTCGCTCGTTGAGGTGGACGGGCGCGTGGTGGGGAGCGCGCTCATCGGGCAGCCGTTCACGCAGGACTGGTACTTCCACCCGCGTCCGTCGGCGGCGGGGAGCGGCTACGACGGCGCTGCCTCCGGGGGGAGCAACAAGGGGCCCACCGACCGCACGCTGGCCGACACGCTCATCGCCCGGGCGGTGGACGAAGCCGTGCGCCGCGACGGCGCCGCACGAGGGGCGATCCCCACCGACATGGCGACGCGCTCGGCGTCGGGGCTCGATCCGCACATCTCGCCGGCCAACGCCGCGCTGCAGGTGGCGCGGGTGGCGCGTGCGCGCGGCGTGGACAGCGCGGCGGTGCGCGCCCTGGTCGTCCGGCACGTGGAGGGGCGCCAGTTCGGCTTCTTCGGCGAGTCGCGCGTGAACGTCCTGCTCCTCAACATCGCCCTCGACTCGGCGTTTGCGCGGCCGCGAGCGGCCACGTCACGAGACGCCGTGCCCCGGCGCGACGGCGGGATCCACCTCTCGCACCTCGCGAGTGAATCGTGGATCTCGCGCGACGGGCGCAGGGCATCCAACGTCCTGCTCGTCGCTTCCCTCGCCCTGACGTTCTAGCGTCGTGACCGATCCAGCCGCCCCCCACGACACCCTCGGTTTCCTCGAGATCCTTCGTCGCCGCGAGCGGGGAAAGCTCAAGGTGTACGTCGGGTCGGCGGCCGGGACGGGGAAGACCTTTCGGATGCTGCAGGAAGCGCACGACCTGCGGCGGCGAGGCGTGGACGTCGTCGTGGGCTTCGTGGAATCGCACGGGCGCGTGGAGACCGAGGCTCAAGTCGGGGACCTGGCGGTCATCCCCCGGCGGCGCATCGCCTACCGCAACGTGTCGCTGGAGGAGATGGACCTCGACGCGATCGTGGCCCGACGCCCGCAAGTCGTCATCGTCGACGAGCTGGCGCACACCAACGTCCCGGGGTCGAGGCACCGCAAGCGGTGGGAGGACGTCCTCGAGCTCCTCGACGAGGGGATCAACGTCATCTCGGCGGTGAACGTGCAGCACCTGGAGTCGCTCAACGACGTCATCCAGCAGGCGCTGGGCGTGACGGTGCGCGAGACGGTCCCCGACTGGGTCCTCGCGTCGGCCGACCAGGTGATCAACCTCGACATCTCCGCCGAGGACCTGCGCCAGCGGCTGCGTGAGGGCAAGATCTATGCGCCGGAAAAGGTGCCCTCCGCGCTGCAGAACTTCTTCACCGACGAGAACCTCACCACGCTGCGTGAACTGGCGCTGCGCGAGGTGGCGAGCTCGGTGGACCGGGTGCGCGAGGAGATCGTGCGCCGCGAGGAAGGAGGGGCACCGGTGCGGACGACGGTCGATCGCATCCTCGTGGCGATGTCGAGCAATCCCACGTACACGGCGCAGCTCCTGCGGAGGGCGAGCCGCATTGCGGGGCGACTCAACACCGACTGGTACTGCATCTACGTGCAGACGCCTGACGAGAGCGCCGAGAAGATCGACAGCGCGGTCCAGCGCAAGCTGGTCGACAACATCCAGATGGCGCAGGCGCTCGGGGCCGAGGTGGTGAAGCTGCAGGGGGAGGACGTGGCCGGCGCGATCGTGCGCTTCGCCCGCGAGCACGGCGTGACGCTCGTCCTGGTCGGGCAGAGCCGCCGCTCGGCGTGGCACCGATGGCGGCACGGCTCGGTGATCAAGCGGCTCATCGACGACGGCGCGGGGCTCGACGTCCTCGTCGTCTCGCTCGATCGGCGCAACGGCACCGAACGGCTCAACACGTCGGAGGAGTGATGCGCGTCGGGCAGCGGTTGTTCCTGGCGGTGGTCCCCGCCATCGTCGGCCTGCTCACGGTGGCGGCGCTCGTGTATTTCGGCGAGTACGCGCGACAGGCGCCCGAGTGGCTCGTGCTGGTGGCGGTGACGGCGGCGCTGGGGTCGGCCGTGCTGGCGTGGCGCAACACGCGGTACGTGACCCAGCGCATCGAGCAGCTGGCGGCGCGGCGCGCGGAGCCCGAGGCATCGAGCGGGGCCGTGCACCGGGCGGCGCAACTGCTCGGGGCCGCGCTGCACCCGCAGCCGTCCGCCGGAGCCGGTGCCGACGAGCTCGACCGCATCGAGACGCTGGTCGAGCGGTTGAGTGACACCCTCGCGCAGGAGCGGGCAGCACAGGCGGCGCGCGCGGAGGCGCTGGCGCAGCGGGAACGCGAGTATGCGTCGCTGGTGGAGCACGCGGTCGCTGGCGCCCTTGAGCAGCTCGAGGAGGTCCGCCTGCCGCTCCACATCCTGTTGGAGAACCGGTTCGGGGAGCTCAACGAGAACCAGGAGGAGATGCTGGGGGCAGCGCGGGCGGCGGCGGAAGCGGCCGACGCCGCCTTCCTCCGCCTGCGCGACGTGGTGCGCCTCGACACCGGGGCGCTTCGCCTGCGCGCCGGGCGCGTGCGCCTGCAGGACGTGATGGAGGGGTTGCTCCCCCCGCTGGGGGTTGCGGCTGGCGAACGGGACGTCGCGGTGCACGCCGACCTGCCGCCCACCCTCCCCGCCCTCGTCGCCGACCGCGGCCGGCTGCAGGAGGCCATCTCGGCCCTCCTGTTCGCCGTCGTGCGCCAGGCGCCGCCGGGCGCGACCATTGCCATTGCCGCGAGCCACGACCGGCAGGAGGTGCAGCTGACGGTAGGAGGCGGCGGCGCGCTGGCGTTGGCCGACACCTCGACGCTGGCCGAGCGCCTCATCCGCGCCCACGGCGGGCGCATCGACCTGCCCCCCGGCCGACTGGTGCTTCACCTCCCCATCGACGGCGCAGCTGTGGTGCCGTGAACGCGCCCGACCGCACGCCACGCCGGATACACGCGTGGCGGTCGTGGTCAGCGGGACAACGGCTCCATGCGTCGCGGGTGGCTCTCGCGCCCATCGTCCGGCCGCTCCACCTTCGCCAGCCGCAACACCGCGTCGCGCACGGACGGCCAGGTGACGCTGCGGGGCGACATGACCTCGTGGTGGGCGGCCTTCGGGACGACGATCACCTCGACGCGGTCGCCGGCGGCGCGGGCGGCGGTGGCCCAGGCCTCGAGCTTCGGGCGCGGCATGATGCGGTCCGACTCGCCGGCGAGCATCACCTGCGGGACGCCCAGCGGGAGGAACGAGCTGGGCGAGGCGTCGTGCCAGCGGTCGGGATACTCGGCCGGGGTGCCTCCCAGGAGCCTGGGGATCGTCCCCTCGCCACACATCGCATCGCCATAGCTGTCGAAGTCGCGCAGGTCGCCGGGACCGCCGAGGGCGACGACGCCGGCCAGGGGGAGCGGATTCCGCGCCGCCAGCGGCGACCCGGCGGCGATCTTGCGCCTGGCGGCAAGCCACAACCCCAGGTGTCCTCCCGCCGAGTGGCCCACGGCGACCACCCGCGTGAGGTCGAGCGGATATTGCCGGGCGATGGCGCGCAGCGCGTCGGCCGCAGCGGCAACGTCGAGGAAGGTCCCCGGCCACCCGCCACCAGGGTTGTCGCGGCGGCGATACTCGACGTTCCACGTGGCCACGCCGGCGTCGCGCAGCGCGTCGGCGAGCGCGGCCGCGTTCTGCGCCGACGCGTAGCCGTGCACCCAGCACCCGCCGTGGATCACGATGGCGACGGCAAACGGCCCCGTGCCGCGCGGGAGTCGCAGCTCGCCGAACTGGAGCGAGTCGGCACCGTAGGCGATGCGGGCGTCGGCCGGCTTGCTGGGGAGGGCGTTGATGTCGGCGGGGCGCAGGAATCCCTGCGCGCCGGCCGTCGCGGGCGCACCGACGGCCAGCGCCAGCGCGACGGTGGTGATGAGACGGGAGACGGGAGTCGGGAGACGGGAGTTCATTGGCGCCCGGGTTGGGGAAGTGTGCCGGCGGCCGCGCACACGGGGCTCCTGCAGGACGGTACCGATCTCCCTGCACGAGGGGAAGCGGCGCTGGGCACCACGCGGTCGCCGGGAGGCGTAGCGGGGAGGCGTAGCGGGGAGGCGTAGCGGGGACCCGCCGGGGTGACGTACGTGCTGGCGCCCCGCGCGCCCGCCCCCTACGTTCCGCCGGCTTGCACACTGGAGCGCGACGGACGTGAGCGATTTGCAGAACGACCTGCAGGCAGCACTCGGCAGCGCCTACACGCTGGAACGCGAGCTGGGGGGCGGCGGGATGTCGCGCACCTTCCTGGCCACCGAGCGCTCGCTCAATCGCCGCGTGGTGGTCAAGGTGCTGGCCCCTGAGCTGTTGCAGGGGCTCTCCGTCGAGCGCTTCAAGCGTGAGGTCCTCCTCGCCGCCGCGCTGCAGCACCCGCACATCGTCCCCGTCCTCTCCACCGGCGACGCCAACGGGCTCCCGTGGTTCACCATGCCCTACGTCGAGGGCGACTCGCTGCGCCAGCGGCTGGCGCGCGGCCCCCTCACGCTGGGCGAGATCACCGCCGTCCTTCGCGACGTGGCGCGGGCCCTCGAGTTCGCACACGAACGCGGGGTCGTGCACCGCGACATCAAGCCCGACAACGTCCTCCTTGCCGGGTCCAGCGCCACCGTCACCGACTTCGGGATCGCCAAGGCGCTCACCGCCGCCCGGACGATGGCACCGGGCGGGACGGCGCTGACCGTCGCCGGGACGGCGATCGGGACCCCCGCCTACATGGCGCCCGAGCAGGCCGCGGGCGACCACACGCTCGACCATCGCGCCGACCTGTATGCCTTCGGGGCGATGGCCTACGAGCTGCTGGCCGGACGCCCGCCCTTCGTCGCCGACTCGCAGGCGCGCCTCATCGCGGCACACTTCAGCGAGGCGCCGCGCGACGTGCGCGAGCTGCGCCCCGAGACACCGCCGGCGCTGGCCGACGTGATCATGCGCTGCCTGGCCAAGGAGGCCGAGGACCGGCCGAGCAGCGCCGCCGAGCTGGTTCGCCTGCTCGACTCGGTCAGCTCCGGCAGCGGCGGCGCCACGATCCCCGAAGCGTTGCGCGGTCCCCAGATGCGGCTCGGACGCGCCCTGGCGATGTGGGGCGGGGCCACGCTCGTGGTCGGCGTCACGGCGTGGGCGGCAACGCGCACCATCGGCCTCCCCGACTGGGCCTTCCCCGGCGCACTGGGGGTGATGCTCGCGGGACTCCCCGCCGTCCTCGGGACGTGGTACGTGCAGCGCACCTCGCACCGCCTCCTGGTGAACCCGCCGACACTCACCCCGGGCGGAAGCTTCCCCGCCCACGGGACGCTGGCCACGATGGCGGTGAAGGCCGCTCCCCACGTCTCGTGGCGCCGCACGTGGATGGGCGGGGCGATCGCCGGCGGGAGCTTCGCCACCTTCCTCGTCGCCTTCATGGTCCTGCGCGCCTTCGGGATCGGCCCCATGGGATCGCTCATGGGGGCGGGGACGTTCGGGAGCAAGGAGACGCTGGTCGTGGCCGACTTCCGCCCCCCCGCGGGCGACTCCACGTTAGGCGCCACCGCCGCCGAGGCGATCCGCACCGACCTGGCGCAGTCGCGGAACCTGAGCGTGATGACGCGCGCCGGGATGCGCGAGGCCACGCGCCTCATGGGGCGCGAGGGGCTGGCCGCCGTCGAATACGACGTGGCGCGCGAGATCGCGACACGCGAGGGAGCGAAGGCGGTCCTCGACGGGTCGATCGAGAAGCTGGGCCCGGCCTACGTCGTCTCGGCGCGGCTGGTGGCCACGCTCGACGGCAAGGAGCTGGCGACCTTTCGCGCCACCGCCGATGACGATGGCGAGCTGATCGCCGCCCTGGGCGCCCTGTCGCGCGAGGTGCGCGGCAAGGTGGGCGAGTCGCTGCGCGACATCCGCCAGGCGCAATCGCTGGAGCGCGTCACCACGTCGTCGCTCCCGGCCCTGCGCAAGTACGTCGAGGCCAGCGACGTCCTGTCGTCGCTCGGCGACACCGAACGCGGGCAGCAGCTGTTGCGCGAGGCGGTGGCGCTCGACTCCACCTTCGCGATGGCGTGGCGCCGGCTGGCGTCGTCGTTCGCGGGGTCGGGGCGCGGGCGGGCCGAGGCCGTCCAGGCCATCGAGAAGGCGTTCGCGCTCCGCCAGCGCCTCAGCGAGAACGAGCGCCTGATCACCGAGGCGGGGTACTGGACCTCCGGCCCCAACCCCGATGTCAACCGCGCCATCAGCGCCTACGAGGCGCTCCTGGCGCGTGACTCCAGCAACCAGGCCGCGCTCAACAACGTCTCGACGCTGTATGCGCGCACGGGAGACCGCGATCGGGCCATCGCAGCGCTGGAGGCGGCCATCAAGGTCCCGCGCCCGTTCGGCGGCGCCTTCACGAACCTCCTCCAGGGCTACGCCGCGCAAGGTGACATCGCCGGGATGGAGCGCACGGCGGCGGAGTTCAAGCGCCGCCTCCCGTCGCACGCACAGCACTGGTATGCGGACGTGCTCATCGCGACGGCCAAGGGAGCGCTCCCCGCCGCGGACTCGATCGCGGTCCATGCCTACCGGGAGGCACGAGGGAGCGGCCAGCGCGACATGAGCTCGTTCCACGCCGGGGGCGTCGCCTTCCTCAGGGGGAGGCCCAAGGAAGGGCTGCGCTGGTTTGCCGCCGGGAACGAGGCCGCCATGGAGGGAAGGGGAAGCACGACACCCGCCCTCATGAGCGGGTTGGACTCCGCCTACATCGCGGCCCTGTTCCTGGAAGACGTGCCGCGGGCCCGGACGCTCCTCGCCCGCGCGCTGGCCCGCGTCCCCATGCAGTCGGTCCCGGCCGCGGAGCGCCCGTGGGAGTATCTCTCGCAGCTTGCGTTCACGCTGAGCGACCCCGCGCTCGCGCGCGAGGCGCTGGCCGGCGTCCGCCGCGACTCGGCGGAAGCGGGCATTCCGAAGGGGCGAACCGAGATGTTCGAGGCGACGATCGCCCACACCGAAGGACGATATGCCGACGCCATCTCGCTCGCGCGCCAGTCGCAACGGCAGTTCTACTTCTCCGAGCGCTTCACGGCCTACATCGTGGGTGACGCGTTCGATCTCGCTGGGTCGCCCGATTCGGCCATCGTGTACTACGAGAAGTTCGCCGCGCACCCCTTGTCCGACTTCGATCTCGATCCGTACTACATCGCCGGCGTCTTCAAGCGCCTGGGCGAGCTGTACGACGCCAAGGGTGACACGGCCAAGGCCGAGCACTACTACCAGCGATTTGCCGATCTCTGGAAGGACGCCGAGCCCGAGCTGCAGCCCAAGGTGCGCCGCGCGCGCGCGCGGATTGCCGAACTGCGGCGTAGCAAGGGGTGAGCGTCACCGCGCGCGCGCGCACCCTCTCCACCGCCCCGTTCCATTCCCCCCGATCCCCGAGCGACTGCATGTCCCGACCCTCGTTCGCGACCCTCGCCGCGGGCGCGGCGCTCGCTGCCGCCTGCGCGTCCGCCGTCCCGGCCCATGCCCAGCAAAAGGCCCCCATCTACACGCCCGGCGCCCTGACCCCCAACCAGCAGCTGGCCCGCGACGTCTACAGGGAGCTGGTCGAGATCAACACCGGGGTGGAAACCGGCGACATCACCGCCGCCGCGCAGGCCATGGCGACGCGCTTCCGCGCCGCCGGGATCCCCGCGAGCGACATCTTCGTGGGCGGGCCGCAGCCGAAGAAGCACAACGTGGTGGCCCGCATCAGGGGGAAGGGATGGCCTAACGCCGGAAAGCCGCTCCTCCTGCTGGCGCACATCGACGTCGTGGAGGCGCTCAAGGCCGATTGGTCGCCCGACCTCGACCCGTTCACCTTCACCGAGCGTGACGGCTACTTCTACGGGCGCGGGACGGCCGACGACAAGGCCATGGCGTCGATCTTCGTGGCCAACGTCTTCCGGATGAAGCAGGAGGGGTGGGTCCCCGACCGCGACATCATCATCGCCCTCACCGCCGACGAGGAGAGCGGGGCGTTCAACGGGGTCGACTGGCTCACGAAGAACCATCGCGAGCTGGTGGACGCGGCGCTGGTGATCAACGAGGGAGGGGGCGGGGTGCTGCGCGACGGGAAGCCGCTGTTCAACGGCGTGCAGGCCGCCGAGAAGATCACGACCAACTTCACGCTGCGGGTCACCAATCGCGGCGGGCACTCGTCGGTGCCGCGCGACGACAATGCCATCACGCAGCTCGCCGACGCCCTGGGGAAGGTGGGGCGCTACAGGTTCCCCGTGCAGCTGAACGAGGTGACGCGCGCCTTCTTCGCCCAGACCGCCAACCTCGAGACGCCCGAGATGGGGCGGGCGATGCGGGCGCTGGTGGCCAACCCCGGCGACGAGGGGGCGATCGCGGCGGTCGCGAAGGACCCGCGCTACAGCGCGATGCTGCGCACCAGCTGCGTGGCGACGGGGCTGAGCGGCGGGCACGCCAGCAACGCCCTCCCGCAGCTGGCCGAGGCGAACATCAATTGCCGCATCTACCCGACGTCGAACGCCGAGGAGGTGAAGGCGACGTTCGAGCGGGTCATCGCCGACACCAACGTGAAGGTCGTGATTCGCACGCAGCGCCCGTCGACGCCGGCCACCGCGCTCGCGCCCGAGGTGATGCGCCCCATCGCGCGGATCACGAAGGAGCTGTGGGGCGACATCCCGATCATCCCGACGATGAGCACCGGGGCCACCGACTCGCGCTTCTTCCGCGCGTTAGGCGTTCCGGCGTACGGCGTGTCGGGGCTGTTCAGCGACCCGGCGGTGGATGCGCGGGCGCACGGACGCGACGAGCGGATGGCGGTGAAGTCGTACTACGAAGGGCAGGAGTTTCTCTATCGGCTGACGAAGGCGTTGGCGTCGGGGGCGGTGGTGCAGTGAGGGACGGGAGTGGGGAGACGGGAG
>MEDZ01000055.1:0-10232 GCA_001724275.1 Gemmatimonadetes bacterium SCN 70-22 | reverse complement strand
GGGGGTGCGCGCGGCGTGGCCGCGCGCGCCCGTCTCCCCGCTCTTGTCTCCCGACCTACCGCCCCATCATTCCATCCCGCACCCACACGTCGCCTCCCACCTCCACCGTGGCATCGGTGAAGAAGTTCCACCGCACGTAGGCCCCCTTCACCTTCCCCCCCAGCTCCCGGTTGTCACCTAACGACAACCGCACCACGCCGGCGCCGTAGCCGTAGTACGGGATCCAGCGATGCCCGCTGGTGGGGATGGCGAGGAGCGGGTTGAGCCCCAGGGCGAACTCGCGGAACGATCGCGCCGCATCCCCCCCGGCCGCGAGCTCCTGCTCCACCCCGTCGCGCCCGCTCGTGGCGGTGAAGTGCGTGACACGCCCCCTGGCGAAGTACATCACCAGCCCGCGCACGCTGACGCCCCCCCACACCCCGTCGGGGAAGGCGATCTTCCCCTCCACGCTCTCCTCGATGGGGGCCACGCGGATGGCGCCGGCGGGGAGCTCGACCTCGCGGTCGATGAGCGTCCGCCCCTCGCGCGCCCGCCCCTGCGACGCGTCGCCGTCCTGCCGCGTCACCACGCGGTTGCCGATGCGAAAGGTGATGTCGGTCCCGGCGGGGGTCGTCACTCGCACCGGCGCCTTGCGCATGGCGCTCTCGAAGCGGCGCTGCGAATCGGCGAGCGCCTCGTAGTCGGTGTCGAGCAGCGCGCGCTCGTAGAACTCGGCGACGTCCGGGTCGACCGGGATCGGCTCGCCGTCGATGGAGTAGGCCCCGGCCCAATGGAAGTGGATGGTGCGAACCCCGCGCCCCGCCGGACGCTGCAGGAGCCACTGGAAGGCATCGTACGCCGGGTCGCCGACGGTGGCCCCGGGGAGCATGACCCCGACATCCACGTTGCGCAGGATCTCGATGAGCTGCTGCCTGGGCTTCTGCTCCGTGAGGCGCGTGAAGTCGCTGCGCCACTTCTGCGGTGCGATCCCCCGGGCCGGGATCAGCCCCACCAGTTCGCCCCCGCCGCGCCGCACCGCACGCAGCATCTCCTCGACCAGGTCGTCGGCCACCCCCGGGACGACCACGAGGACGACCCTTTCGCCGGCCAGCAGCTGCATCCGCTCCACGACGACCCGCGCCACCTCCCCCCAGTCCTTCGGGGGCGCGGGCGGCGCATCGGCGCGCGCCGCCACCGCCTGTGCCGGCAGCTGCAACACCGGCAGGAGCGCCAGCGCCACGAGCCCGTGCCTCACGACGCGAGGCAACCTTCGTCCCACCGTAACGACTGCCTCGCGCATGACAGGCCTCCCTGATGAGTGCCGACCCTTACCGACCTCTGGGGCAAGGAGAAGATTGCGTGAGAATACCACCCCCCGCCACCGACCGTTCCGCACTCCCGTCTCCCGTCTCCCGTCTCCCATCCCATGCCCGACGCCCTGGAACTCGCGCATCTGATTCGTACCCGCCAGCTGTCGGCGAGGGAGGCCGTCGACGCCGCGATCGCCCGCATCGAGCGCCTCAACCCCGGGCTCAATGCGGTCGTCCACACGATGTTCGAGCAGGCGCGCCGCACGGCCGACGCCCCGCCCGCCGATCCGGACGCCCCGTTCGCCGGCGTCCCGTTCCTGATCAAGGACCTGCTCACCACGTACGCGGGCGAGCCGCTCGAGATGGGGTCGCGGCTGTACGCCGGGTGGCGCCCGGACCACGACTCCGAGCTCATGCGCCGCTATCGCCGCGCCGGCCTCATCACGCTCGG
The DNA here is from genome assembly GCA_001724275.1 of Gemmatimonadetes bacterium SCN 70-22. Lineage (NCBI taxonomy): Bacteria > Pseudomonadati > Gemmatimonadota > Gemmatimonadetes bacterium SCN 70-22. Next base: position 8,492 of record MEDZ01000055.1, on the reverse strand, counting down.
CAAGACAAACACGCCCGAGTTTGGCCTCGTCCCCTACACCGAGCCCCGGGCCAAGGGGACCACCCGCAACCCGTGGAACCTCGAACGCACGGTCGGCGGGTCGAGCGGGGGCTCGGCGGCCGCGGTGGCGAGCGGGATGGTCCCCGTTGCGGCTGGCGGTGACGGCGGCGGCTCCATCCGCATCCCCGCCAGCTGCTGCGGACTCTTCGGCTTCAAGCCGTCGCGCGGCGTCGTCCCCACCGGCCCCGACGAGGGCGAGCACTGGGGGGGCTCGGCGACCGAGGGGGTGCTCACCCGGTCGGTGCGCGACTCGGCGGCCATGCTCGACGCCATCGCGGGCGAGGATGCCGGCGCCCCGTATGCCGCCCCGCCCCGCTCACGGCCGTACCTGGACGAAGTCGCGACCGACCCCGGCCCGCTCCTCATCGCCTTCACCGACGCCCCGATGCTGGGCCACGAGATCCACCCGGACTGCAAGGCCGCCGTCCGCGACGCCGCCCGGCTCCTCGCGTCGTTAGGTCACCGCGTGGAGGAGCGGGCCCCGGTCGTGGACCGCGAGGAGTTCAACCACGCCTTCGTCACCGTGGTCTGCGGCGAGGTCGCGGCCGACCTGCGCGACGCCCGGCAGCGCCTGGGGCGCAGGGCGACGCGACGCGACGTGGAGGTGGCGACGTGGGGGCTGGCGATGCTCGGCGACGCGGTGAGCGCCGGCGAGTACGCCAGCGCCATGCGCTACCTGCAGCGCAGCGGCCGGGCGATGGGGCGCTTCTTCGAGGGGTGCGACCTCTTCCTCACCCCCACCCTGGGGATGCCGCCGGTGCGCCACGGCGAGCTGCAACCCGGGCCCGCCGAGGCCCGGCTCATCCAGGTGTTCGGCGCCCTGCGCGCCGGCGGGCTGATGCGCCGGCTGGGCGCGGTGGCCCAGGCCGCCGCCACCGTCTTCGACTTCATTCCCTACCCCCCGCTCTTCAACGCCAGCGGCCAGCCCGCCATGAGCGTCCCGCTGTCCTGGAACACGGAGCGGCTCCCCATCGGCGTGCAGCTGGCGGCAAGGTTCGGGGACGATGGCACGCTGTTCCGCGTCGCCGCCCAGCTGGAGCGCGCCCGCCCCTGGAAGGACAAGTGGCCCCCCGTGTCCGCGCAGAGCTGAGCAGCGCCGAGGCACGCGGGGAGGAAGCGCCTCTCTCGTCTTCTCGTCTTCTCGTCTTCTCGTCTTCTCGTCTTCTCGTCTTCTCGTACTCACGGATTCACCCAGTACGCCACCTTGACCAGCAGCGTGTTGTCCGGGTGCGCCCGGAACAGGTCGCGGTAGTCGCGCGAGAAGTCGAACGCCCCGCGGTTGGCGTCGCTCTGCAGCCGCCCCTGCTGCCAGACGAGGAAGAGCGTGGACCCCGGACGGTACTCCCAGCGCACGACGGCGTTGGAGTTGAACTGCTTGTAGCTGAAGCCGTCGGGGTTGGCCTGGCCGCCATACGGGCGATAGCGATCCTCGTACCGGCCGGCGCGCGGGTCGGCCACCTCGCGCCAGTTGCGGAACGTCCCGGTGCTCACGAACGGCTGGGCATAGAGCTGGAACGAGAGCGTGGGCGAGGCGGTCCAGTTGAGGCGCGCGGTGATGCCTACCGTCGACTGGTCCAGGTGGGCGAAGGTGTAGTGCGTGGTGTCGCTCAGCAGGGCGCCGTAGTTGCCGATCCACTGCTGGTCGTCGTCCCGCGCCTGGTACGACAGCTCGGCGGCGGCCGAGAAGCGCGAGGCGACGCGCAGCTCGCCCCCGGCGGTGATCGCGCCCGTGTGCGAGCGCCCGCCGTCGCCCACCCCCCCCAACACCGAGACCCGCGGGACGAGGACGTTGCGCGGGTCGCCGGTGACCGAGAACCCCAGCTCCTGCGCGGGCCCTTGTCGCACCGCCGGCCCGCCGCGGGCGCACGACACGCAGTGCGCCGTCCCCAGGTTGTTGATGTTGTACGTCAGCGCCACCCCCCAGCTGTTCAGCAGCTCGAACGAGCTGTGCGCCGTGACCCGCGTCCCGCTCGGGAGCCCGCCGGTGGTCCAGTGGTTCTCGGTGGAGACGAGGTTGAACGACCGCCGGTAGAACGCCCCCGGGCGCAGCGCCTGCCACGACGCCTCGTTGCGCACCGAGACGTCGTTGACGGTGGGGACGAACCCCAGGTCGTTGAGCTCGAGCCCCGGCGTGGCGCGTCGCAGGTAGGTGTTCCACCGCACCGCCCCCCCGACCTTGCTGATGGAGGCGGCGACGACGTTCCCGCCTAACGAAGTGCGCGTGCTGTCGAAGCGCTCCTCGTGGTCCGGGCGCTGGTAGAAGTGGACGCTGTTGAGCTGCGTGAGGGCGATGGCGCGCTCCGACCCGCTCACCCGGTTCAGCCCGGTGTACGCCATCAGCTCCCACCGGTCGCGGCCGAAGCGGTGCACCCCCTGCAGGAGGAGGTTGTAGGCGTCGCGGCGCAGCGAACCGGCCGCATGGTCGTCGAGGTTGCGGTTGACGGCGGTGACCATCGTCCCCAGCTGCGTCCTTCCCTCCCGCATCTCCTTCACGAGGCGCCCGACGAAGTAGTTGGTCTCGGGCTCCACCGTCTCGCCGCTCACCCCCTCCTCGCGCCGCGTCACCGCCTCCACGAGCCCCACCGCCACCCCGTTCCGCAAGCGCCCGGTGAGCTTGGCCGCGCCAAGGATGGTCGTCCCCGACGGATCGAGTGACGAGCTGCGCAGCTGCGGCGTGCGCCCGATGCGGCGCGTGTAGAAGACCCCCTCGCACGGCCCGCCGCACTTGAACAGCCCCACCCCCTCCTGGAAGAAGGGGCGGCGCTCCTCGAAGCGCACCTCGAACGCGGTCAGGTTCAGGAGGGCCGGGTCCACCTCCACCTGGCCGAAGTCGGGGTTCACGGTGGCGTCGAGCGTGAGGTTGGGGGTCACCCCGTACTTGAGGTCCACCCCGGCGGTGAGCTTCTGCGGGTGGCGCCACCCTTCTTCGCCGGGCTCGGTCACGTTCTTGGTGACGGCGTAGGGGAGGAGCTCGAGGCGGCTCCCGCGCTGGATCCCGCGGATCCCCTCCAGCGTCCCCAGCTGCGAGGCGAGCGCCTGCCGCGACTGGCGAAAGGCCGGCCACGCCGCCCGCTCGTTGCGCCTGGCGATGTCGCGCCAGACCCCGAAGCCGAACGTCGGCGCCCCGCCGTTGAAGCGGAGCTGCGAGAACGGGATCCGGAACTCGGCCACCCACCCTAACGAGTCGATCGCCGCGGCCCCGTCCCACACCCCGTCCCAGCTCATGTCCTCCACGTAGTCGCTGTAGATCGAGGCGTCCCGCTTGACCCCGGCCGGGTTGAGCATGAGCTGGATCCCCGTGCGGCGATCCATGTAGCCGTCGATGATGACCTTGAGCTGGTCCGAGTTGGTGCGCACGTCGCGCCGGCTCAGCAGCGAGACGATGCTGTCCGGGTGCGGGTCGAAGGCGCGGATCACGACGAACAGGTTCCGGTCGTCGTAGACGACGCGCACCTCGGTGCGGAACGACGGATCGCCATCCTCCACCGGGGTGAACTGCTTGAAGTCGTCGATGGGCGGCGCCACCTGCCACGCCGGATCGTCGTCGTGCCCGTCGATCACGGGCGCGACCCTGGCCCGCACCGCGCGCGCCGTGGTGAGCGCCCCTCCCTCGTCCTTGCCCTTGGCCGCACGCGCGTCACCGGCGCGCCCCTCGTGACCCGCGGATACGCTGGCGGGAAGCTGCGCCCCCGCCAGCGTCATGCTGGGCGCGCCGGCGAGCGTCGCGACGAGGACCGGGAGCAGGAAGGCAGGACGTGACAGCACGAACCCCATGGGCTGGAAGAAGGGCGAACAGGACGTGCCCCCAAACGGAGGCACGATCATCCCCTATCTACGCCCCCTGCGAAGAATTCGTTTTGGGCGGACATGCCCCGGCACGCACCTCGGCCAGCAGGGCCAGGAGCCCATCCTGCTCCCCCCCTTCCACGTGCGACAGCGCGGTGTCGATCGCCGAGACCAGGTGCGGGTCGACGTCGACCAGGAGGCGCGTCCCCGCCTCGGTGATCCGGCAGTACACCTGGCGCCGGTCGCTCGCATCCCGCTCGCGCCGCACGAACCCCGACGCCTCCAGCTTGTCGATGAGGCGGGTGATCCCCGCCGCCTCCTCGATCATCCGCTCGCGGATGGCAAGCGTCGGGAGCCCCTCCGCCCCCGCGCCGCGCAGGATGCGCAGCACGTTGTACTGCGCCAGCGAGAGGCCGTGATCCTCGACCACCTTCGCCACCGGCCGCCGCACGACGGCGGCGGTGCGCAGGAGCGCCAGGAAGAGTTCCTCGCGCCGGGACCGGAAGGGGCGACTCTGCTGCAGCTCGTCCTGCAGCGACTGCCACCGGGGGGTCATGGCCTCAGCTCCACGGCGCGGAGTCGATGGCGAGCACCGTCGCCAGCAGGACGTTGGCCCCGTTCGTGACGTCCTTCGCGTGCGAGAACTCCTTCGGCGAGTGCGAGATCCCCCCCACGCTCGGGATGAAGATCATCCCCGCCGGCCCCAGCCGCGCCATGTGCTGCGCATCGTGCCCCGCACCACTCGGCAGGTATTTCGTCTTTAGGTCGAGCCCGTGGGCCGACTGCTCCACGGCCGTTTGCACCCGCGCATCGCACAGCGCCGGCGCCGAGTCGTGCGTGGACTTGTAGCTGAAGGTCGTCCCCGTCGCTCGCCCGATCTCGGCGGCCTCGCCCATGATCCGCTCGAACAGCATGGCCTGCTTCTTCGCATCGAGGTCGCGCAACTCGAGCGAGCAGGTCACCTTCCCGGGAATCACGTTCGGGACGCCGGGAAAGGCCTGGATCCGCCCCACCGTCCCGACCTGCCGCCCCGGGACGCTGGTGACCACGCGGTTCACCATGTCGGTGAAGCGCGCCGCGGCCAGCATCGCGTCGCGACGGTTGTTCATCGCCGTCGTCCCGGCATGGTTGGGAAATCCCTCGATGGTCACGTCCCACCACCCGATCCCGACGATCCCCTCCACCACCCCGATGTCGAGCCGCTCCGCCTCCAGGTTCCCCCCCTGCTCGATGTGCAGCTCCACATAGGCGGCGACGCTCCCGGGCGCGCGGCGCGCCTCGGCCAGCCGGGCGGGATCACCGCCGATGAAGGCGATCCCCTCGCCGATGGTCTTGCCGCTCTTGCTGGGAAGCTTGAGGTCGTCGGCGCTCACCTCGCCGGTGAGCACTCGGCTCCCCACCGTCCCGCCTTCCTCGTTCTGGAAGATCACGACCTCGAGCGGGTGCTTCGTCGTGATGCGCTGCTCGCCTAACGTGCGCGCCACCTCGATGGCCCCCAGCGAACCGACGGGGCCGTCGAAGTTCCCCCCTTCGGGGACGGAATCGATGTGCGACCCGAAGACGATGGGCCGGCGCGATGGGTCCGAGCCGGCGCGGCGCCCCCAGATGTTCCCCCCGGCGTCGACGGTGACGGTGAGCCCGGCCTCGCGCATGAGCCCCATCGCATACGCCCGCCCCTGCTTGTCGAACTCCGAGTACGCCACCCGCGACACCCCGCCGAAGTCGTTCTTCCCGAACTGCGACAGCGCGGCGATGTGGGCGTTGAGGCGCTCGCCGTTCACCAGCGTCGGCGCGGCGCTCGAAGCCGGAATGGAAAACGCCCCCGTGCGCCCGAACGACAGGGCGGCGAGGGCGGAAAGGGAGGCCTTGGTGAAGTCGCGACGCCGCATGGGGATCGGGGATCGAGGTGGATCCCCCAATTATGCGCCCCGCGGGCGCGATCGACCACCTCGCGCGACAAGGTGAATGCGCCCCAAAGTGAATGCGCCCCAGGGTGAATGCGACGCGAGGCGCATGCGCCCTCGGCTCCCGGTTCCGGAGCCCCGCACCCCCTCACTCCCCCGCGCTCCCCTCCAGCGCGCGGCGTTCCCTCCACTCCCGCCGGATCTCCTCCGACGTCCGCCGAGAGCCGTCGGGGCTCCACCCCGGCGGGCCGAAGACGTACGCCAGGCGCTCGCGCCAGCCGCGCGCACGCGCCACGTCGCGCGCGATCGCCGCCCACTCGTGGAAGGCGATCCGCAGCGGGTTGAAGGTCCCGAGGTTGGCGGTGATCCCGTACCGGCACGGTTCGGCGTCGTCCTCCAGCACCAGCGTCCCGAACATCCGGTCCCAGATGATGAAGATCCCCGCATAGTTGCGGTCGAGGTAACGGGCGTTGCTGGCGTGGTGCACGCGATGGTGCGAGGGGGTGTTGAAGACGTACTCCACCCAGCGGGGGAGGCGGCGCACCGACTCGGTGTGGATCCAGAACTGGTAGACGAGGCTCACCCCCTGCTGGAAGGCGATCAGCGCCGGGGGGAAGCCGGCAAGGGCGAGGGGGAGCCAGAGGACCCACACGAACGCCAGTTGGCCGGTCCAGCTCTGGCGGAGGGCGGTCGAGAGATTGAGGTGCTGCGACGAGTGATGGTTCACATGTGCCGCCCACCAGACGCGGTACTCGTGCGACCAGCGGTGGAACCAGTAGTAGCAGAAGTCCTCGGTGAAGAGGAGGGCGACGAAGACCCACCACGCGTCGGGGAGGCTCACCAGTCGGTGCTGGTACACCCAGTTGGTGGCGGCGTAGACCACGCCGCCGTAGGCGGCGCCGATCGCGAGGTTCCCGAACCCCATGAGGATCGACGCCGCGGTGTCACGCAATTCGTAGTTTGTCGGCAGGTGCCGCCGGCTCCACAGCACCTCGGCCACGATCAGCAGCATGAAGACCGGGATCGCGAAGGCGACCGGGCTGGGGAGGGCGGCGGCGAGGGTTTCGAGCATGCAGGGGTGGCGGTGCGCTAGTTGGGCGAGCTCCTCCCCGGGGCCTCGCGCGCGCTCGCCGTCGCCCGCAGCAGCGAGAGCGGGTCGACGGTAACGCCACCGTAGCGCGCAATCCAGTGGAGGTGCGGCCCCGTCACGCGCCCGGTGGCCCCCACGAGCCCGATGATCGCGCCACGCACCACCGTGTCGCCGACGGCCACGCGCTGCTTGCTGAGGTGCAGGTAGGCAGTGACGAGCCCCTCGCCGTGGTCGAGGTAGACCACGTTCCCTCCCAGGTAGAAGCGATCGACGATGCGGACCACGCCCCGGTTGGCGGCGCGCACCGGGGCGCCGACGGCGCCGGCGTAGTCGGTCCCCATGTGCCGCGAGGTCACCGTCCCGTTGAACTCGCGCCCGCGCCCGAAGCTGCTGGTGATGCGGCTGGTGCGCGGGGGGCGGAATGACGTCGTCCACAGGCGAGGCGTCGCGTGCGACGCCCGCGAGACCTCGGCGGCCCGCGCCGCCTCGCGGCGCATGCGCGCCTGCAGCGCCGAGTCCGGGGGGGCCGAGAAGCGCGGCGCCACGCGCAATCGCTCGAGCGGGTAGTGGGCGCTGGCGAGGGCGACGCGGGCCGTTGCCGAGTCGGGGGCCCCGCCGGGGCAGGCGAAGCGCACGCCTAACGAATTCGCCGAGTCGATGGGGGCCGCCGCCAGGGCGCGCCAGCGCCCGGGAGCCGTGCGCGAGAAGTGCAGCGGCTCGCCCGCCACCTCGGCGCCGGGAGGCGCCTCACCGGGGTAGGTCACCACCTCCACGCTGAACAGCGACCCCGGGGGCGGGCGCTGTGGCGTCCACGACGCCTGGAAGGGAGAAGGACAGGTCACCGTCGCACCTCCGCGCGCCGCCTCCTGCGCGGGGAGCGCCCCCGTTGCCGCGGTCAGGGTCAGCGCCGCCAACGCGGCCCCGACGAGCCGCTGCAACCGGGGGCGCCATGCCCGCCAGTGTTCCTCCGCCAGCTGCACCTCCACGTGCGGGCACCCCAGGTCGTGCAGGTACAGGCGCGCGCGCACCGCCCCGGGCGCCGGGACCTCGTCCATCCGGGCCAGGTCGCCGCGATGGAGCAGGCGCGACGTGAGCGTGTCGCCATGGGCGAAGACGACGGCGACGGCATCGTCGGGGGGCGCGGCGGCCGCCAGCGCACCCCCCCCGTCCGCGGCACACGCCACCTCGGCGGGGTGCCACCCCGGGTGCTCCACGGCCAGGATCGCCCGCGCCTCTTCGGCGCTGCGGAGGGTCGCCGTTCGGACGCCGGCGACCAGCCAGACGGTGAGCAGGATGACGGCGAGCGCGACGACGGGCCACACGAACATGCAGCATCCCCGGTTCGAGGTAGGCGCCCGGGGAAGCTAGCCCCTTCCCCTCCCACGGTCGACCGGCCGCGCGCGATCCGGGGCGCGCCGCACGCGGAGGCTCGTCTCCACGATGAGGTGCGCGCGCGCGCGCGGCGAGGCGCCGGCGGCGGCCGGCGGCGCGAGCGCGACCTCGAAGCGCTGCACCTGGCGGACTCCCTTCACGACCGACGGACCCGCTTCGACCCGCGGGACGAGGGCCAGTGCGAGCGCGGCGGCGGCGAGCATGGTGCCGGCTGCCGCCCCCCTCCCCGCCCCCTCGGGCTCGCGGCGCAGCGTCGTCAG
>MEDZ01000054.1 GCA_001724275.1 Gemmatimonadetes bacterium SCN 70-22 | reverse complement strand
CCCGTCTCCACACTCCCGTCTCCCCACTCCCGTCTCCCCACTCCCGTATCCCGCCTGCCCTCACGGCTCCCCCGCCTCGCGCTCCAGTTCCTCCACGACCGCCCACGCCAGCAAGGGCACCATGACCTCGTGATGCCCGGTGATCTCGAAGCCCTCCCCGCCGGCGAGGACGGGGCGCTGGACGACGTTGACACGCGGGCGGTAGTGCCGGTTCATGTCGAGGTCGCAGGTGGTGAAGTGGGTGGGGCGTCCGTCGTTGAGGTTGCGCGCGATGGTGAGCGCCTTCAGGAAGACCTCGGGCATGATGACCGCGCTCCCGAGGTTGAGGACGACCCCGCCTTCGTGGAGGTGGGGGAGCGCGCCGGCGAGGCGGCGGAAGTCGCGGTGGCTGGTGTCGCCGATCGCGGCGCCGCTGGCCGCCGGGTGCTGGTGGATGATCTCCGCGCCTAACGCGGCGTGCACGGTGGCGGTCACCCCGAGGAGGTGCGCGGCGTGCAGGACCGACAGCTCCGGGTGGGCGAGGCCGGGGGTCGAGGCCAGGAGGCGGCCGACGCTCTCCCCCATCCCCCACCCTTCCTGCTGCCCGAGCACGAAGGCCTCGTTGAGGGCGCGCCCCGTCTCCTCGGCCATGCCGAAGGTCCCGTCGCGCAGGCCGGCGGCGACGTCTTCGGAGGTCGCGCCGAAGCGCGCCATCTCGTAGTCGTGGATGGCGGCCGAGCCGTTCATCCCGAGGTGGGTGATGACGCCGCGGCGCATGAGGTCGATGAGGACCGGGGCGAGCCCGGTCTTCACCACGTGGCCGCCGAGCATGACGACGACCCCCCGCCCCGCACGCGTGGCCGCGGCGATGGCGGCGACGACGCGGCGGAAGTCGCGCGCCACCAGGATGTCGGGGAGCGCGTCGACGAAGGCGCGGAACGAGCGGTCGGCACCAGGCGCGCGCGAGAACTCGCTCGAGCTCACCTTGTTGGGGCGCCGCGCCACGGGGACGGTCCGGACGCGCGTCAGGTCGGCCTCGGGTGCGGCCGATCGCGGCCGGGGGGCGCCGCCTAACGCGTCGGCGTCGCCGGGCTGGTGGGAGGGGCGCGGTGCGATTGGAGGTACAGGTTGAGGGAACCGATCCTGGTGCGGGACTTCATCTGCACCATGATGCGGCTGGTGTCGTCGGAGAGCCAGATGCGCGCCTGCCCGTTCTCGGAGAAGATCCCCTTCGACTTGATGATCGGCTGGATGACGAGGGCGTCGAAGGTCCCCGCGGGGACGGTGACGCGCTCCCGGCCCAGCACCCGCACGATGACCGGGTTGCGATCGGGGCGGAAGTAGCGATGGAACTCGTAGGTCCGGCCGACCTCGAGGGGGATGGTGCGGATGAAGTAGAGGAAGGAGCCGTCGTCGAGCGGATTGCTGACCGAGGCCTCCTCGGGCTTGTCGCCCTCCTGGAAGACCGCGCGCTCGGGGTAGATTTCGTAGCGCCGCTCGCGCGTCCGTCCGCCCTCGTCGAAGTCCTGGACGAAGCGGAGCGAGTTGAAGGCCTCGCGGTCGATCCAGCTCTCGAGGATGTCGTCGACGCGATAGAAGGGAATCCCGCCGCGCACGCGGAACCGCGTGTGCCAGGCCGGCCGCCCGCGCAGCGTCACCGTGTCGAGGACTTCCATGCTCCCTCGCCCCACGCGGAGGGCGCCGAACCGGACTTCGTACGTGAGGCGCTCGCCGACGGCGAACGGCGCAACCGGCGGGGCGGGGGGCGTGTCGCTGGCGATGCGCCCGGTGACGGGCGCCTGCGCCGCACTCCCTCGCGCCAGGGCGGGGATCAGGACGCCCAGCGCGAGGGCGAGCGCGCGGGCGATGCGGCGCATCAGCTTGCGGCTGACGGGACGGGAGGCTGCGGGCGCCGGCGGACGGCGCGGCCGAATCGGTAGAGGTTGAGCACGTCGGCCAACAGCTTGACGCGCGACTCCCGCGGACGCAGGTCGTAGCGCGGCTCCATCGGCACGGTCTCGACGCGGCGGGCGTACGGGTGCGTGGCGAGGAGGAGATCGACGTTGGCGGCCCACCCCTCGCCCGCGATCAGCGGCGTGTCGCCCGCGGCCTTGAGGGCATCGCGCAGCACCGAGACGCGATACAGCCGCAACGACCCGAACGGGTCCTTCACCCCGGGCGTCTGGATGGACCAGCGCAGTGCCCATGGGGCGAGGCGGCGCAGGCGACGCACCGGCGTGGGGCCGGCAAGCGGGGTCGCCGACTCGGCGACGACGACGTCCGCCCCGCCCTCGAAGCGCTTCACCAGCTCGGGGATGTGTTCCGGCTGGTCGGTGAAATCGGCCTGCATGGTGATGACGGCATCGCGCCGCGCGTAGCGCGTGCGTTGCGTGGCAGTGCGGCAGAGCGCGGCCAGCGCCGACGCGTACCCCACGCGCGACTCGCCGCGCAGCACGGTGAGCGGGAGGACCTTGGTGTACGACTCCAGCGTCTCGGCGGTGGCGTCGGTGCTCGCGTCGTCGTAGACGAGGATCTCGTATTCACGGGAGTACTCCTGGAAGACCTTGCGGATCTTCCAGAGGAGGACGCCGATCGTGGGGGCCTCGTCGAACGAGGGGATGCAGATGTAGAGCACGGGCGCGCAGGTGTTGAAAGGTCCACCTAAAGGTAGGCGGTCCGCCGGAGGCGTGGTACACCAGCGGGGGGGCACACCGGGAGGCGGTACACCGGGAGGCGGTACACCAACGGGGGTCGTACACCGGGCGGGGAGCGGCGTTCGCGTCCCGGCGGGACGACAGGACGCCCCCGTCGCGGATCAGCGGGCGAGGACGCGGCGGTACGCCTGCTCCGTCCCGAGGACCATGCGCTGCACGCTGAACTCGGCGGCGCGCGCCTGGCTCGCGTGCCGCATCCGCTCGCGCAGCGACGGGTCGCCGGCGAGTCGCGCAACCGCCGCCGCGAAGCCAGTGATGTCACCCGGGGGGACCAGGAGCCCCGACTCGCCGTCGACGATCAGCTCGGGGAGCCCGCCGACGGCGAAGGCGATGGGCGGGACGCCGAGCGCCATCGAGTCGATGACGGCGGTGCCGAGCCCTTCGGCGCTGGAGGGGTGCCAGAGGAGGTCGAGGCCGGCCATGGCGCGATGCACTTCGTCGACGAATCCCGCGCGGTAGGCCTCCACGCCGCCAAGGGTCACGCTCCCGTTGGCCGGTCCCCCGAGCATCACCAGACGCACGCGCCGGCGGAGCTCGGCCGGGAGACGCTCCCCGATCTCGCCGAGGAGGCGGATGCCCTTCTCCGCCGTCATCGCGCCGACGACGCCGCAGAGGAAGGTGTCGCGGGGCCAACCGCGCTCGGCGCGCCAGTCGCGCGGTGGGGCGACCGGGGGGGCGGGGACGCCGGAATAGACGACGTCGATGCGGCTGGCGGCGACGCCCCCCTGCTCGAGCGCGTCGCGGACGGCGCCGGAGATGGCGATGAAGCGCGCGACGCGCGGGCCGTACTTGAGGCGTCCGCGCGGGACGAAGGGGACGCGCCGGGTGACGACGAGCGGGACGTCGCGGAGGCCGAGGAGCGCCCCCAGGGCGAGCGCGTGCGCCCGTGCATCGTGGGCGTGCACGATGTCGGGGCGCCACGTGTGAAGGAGGGCACGGATGCGCCGCGCGGCGGCGACGTCCCAGTCGGCGCGCATGCGCACCGCGCTGGCGGCGAGGCCGGCCCCGCGGAGGCGATGCAGGAGAGGGGAATCGGGAGCCGCCACGACCAGCGGTTCGTGCCCCTGCTCGCGCTGCCCGCGGGCGAGGAGGAGAACCTGGCGCTGCCCGCCGCGCCAATCGCGGCCGCTGTCGAGGTGGAGGACTCGAAGAAACATGCCCCGGAAAGGTGGCGACGGGTGGGGCGGGAAGGCAACGCGTAGCCGGCGTATCCTCTTGCGGGATCGTGCGTCGATCTCAGGATGGGGGCGCGGGGTAGGACAATCAGGTATCGACCGCACGACGACGGAGGGAATGCCGCATGCTTCTCGCGAATGTCCGCCAGTGCCTGACGAGGGACGATGCACAGTTGGCGATGCGCCTGATGGCGCGCGGGGCCTCGTCCGAACTCGACGCGCTCGAAGCGAAGCTGCGCGACGAGGGGATCGACGCGATCCTCGACGACCCGCGCCTGCGCGACGCGCTGGTGGAGCAGGCGCAGGCCGCGCATGCGACCTTCCCGCTCTTCGCGTACGTGGTGGTGCGCCATGCCCTGCGCGAGGCGGGGGAGCAGGACCGGATGTTGGCGGACTTCGTCACCGCCGTGTTGCTGCACTTCGGGGTGCGCGACCGGGCACGGCGGATTCGCGAGCACGACGACCAGGTGTACGACACGTTGGCCTCGCTCCTCGCAGATGCGGAATGCAGCGACCCGACGCGGGCCTTCCTGGTGCGGGCGCACCTGGGGAACTACGCGCTGTGGCTGGCGGGGCTCTTCCCCGACTACATCGAGGCGCGACACCATCGTCGCGGTGGGCCGGACCTCGACTACTACGACGAGATGGGGCGGCGGGGGTACCAGCTGGCCGCGGCCCATCGCCTGGCGGCGCAGCATGGCGTGCAGCCCCTGTTCGAGAATGCGGCGGAACGCTTCGGGCGGCTGCGCTTCGCCCTCAACCGGGTGAGCGACGGGATCCTGTTCCGCCACCACCACTCGCCGGCGAAGCTCATGCGGCAGGTGCGGGACGAGGCGCGCTGGGTGGCGTAGGGGGCGTGTTGCCGGTGGCCGGGCAAACGGAGTAACGTTCACGCGCAGGCAGCTTCCACTCTCCCGCCGAGGGGCGCGTGTTCGAGGATATTCGCCAGGCATTCCGCGATCTGCTGAGCGGCAACCTCGCGCCGGAGGACCGGCGCGGCGTGCTTGCGGAGATGCGCGATTCGCTGGTGCGGGCCCGCATGGCGGTCGACGACCTGCGCGCAGGGGTGGAGCTCACGCGCAAGCGGCTGGCGGTGGAGCGCGGAGAACTGGAGACCGTCGCGCGGCGCAAGGCGCTGGCCGAGGGGATCGGCGACGCCGAGACGGTGGCGGTGGCGGCGCGATTCGAGGCGCATCACGCCGAGAAGGCGGCGTTGCTCGAGCGCAAGCTCGAGGTGGAGGAGGGCGAGCTGGCGCTGGTCGAGCGCGAGGTCGAGGAGATGAAGGCGCAGTTCAAGGCCGCGAGCGCCGGAGTGGGATCGGGGCTGCGGGCGGGCGGTCCCGGGACGGCCCCGCCGAGCGACCACGAGCTGGGGTTGGACGACCGCGGCGCGGCGCTGTCGGAGGAGCTCGGGGCGATGGATCGCGCGCGCCGGCGGCAGGCGAGCGAAGCCGACGCGGATGCGCGGCTGGCCGAGCTCAAGAAGAAGATGGGGCTCTAGCTGCGGCGGACAAACTGCATATTGCTGGCCGTGGCCGCCGCGGTCCTTGACCCCCGAGCCTCGCTCGTGGCGCAGGGAACGGGGCGCACCCAGGTGCGCTGCGACGGGCAGCTCATCACCGAGGTGGTGATCCGCTCGCAGGCACCGGGGTTCGGCGGGATCTTCGCGCGGTCGCCCCTGTTGGGGCGGATGGTGACGAGCCTCCACGTGACCACGGCGCCCGCGGTGATCCGGAACTTCGTCCTCCTGCACAAGGGGGAGCGTTGCAGCCCGTTGCTGCGCTCGGAGAGCGAGCGCATCCTGCGCGCGATGCCGTTCATCGCCGATGCGAGCGTCACCGCCTACCAGGATGGGATGGACGGCGTGCGGCTCGAGGTGGCGACGGTCGACGAGCCCTCGCTGATCGGGTCGGTGGGGGTGGAGAAGGATGCGCCGTTCCTCACCGGGCTCACCGTCGGGAACCAGAACCTGCTGGGGAATGCGGTGTACGCCTCGGCCAGCTGGCGCGATGGGTTCTACTATCGCGACCGCTTTGCCGGGCGCTACACCAACTACCAGCTCTGGGGACGGCCCTACCAGCTGCAACTCGCGGCTGCGCGGCGGGAGCTGGGGGGCGACTGGGAGGCGGAGGTGAGCTACCCGTTCCTGACCGACGTGCAGCAGTCGGCGTGGCGCGTGAGCGGGGGGGAGATCGACGAGTACGCGCGCTTCCTGCGCCCGGGCGGGATTCCGTCGTCGTTGCAGCTGAAGCGGCGCTTCGCCGACGCCGGGGCCATGTGGCGCGTGGGGCGCGCCGGGCTGCTGGGGCTCGTGGGGGCGCAACTCTCGTATGCGGCCGACAGCCCCGCGCGGGCGCCGGTCCTCGTGACCGATTCCGGCCTGGCGCCGGACACGACGTCCGCGCTGTACGGGCGCTTCCGCACCACGCGCAGCGCCCGCTTCAACACGCTGCTCGGCCTTCGGAGCGTGCGATTCGTGCAGGTCGACGGCTTCGACGCCCTCAGCGGCCCGCAGGACCTTCGCGTCGGTACCCAGCTGGGACTGACCGTGGGGCACTCGCTCCCCGCGTCACGCGGCGTGGCGCGCAGCGAGAAGTACATCGGCGGCCACCTCTTCTTCGCCGTGGGGGGGCGCCGCTCGTACGCGGCCATCCAGGGCGATGTCGAGGGGCGCCGCTCGCGCGAGACGAAGGGGTGGGACGACGTCCTGACCAACGGGCGCGTGGCGTGGTACCTCAAGCCGCATCCCCGTCACCTGCTGTCGGCCGACGTCTCGTGGGGGGGCGGCTGGAGCGCGCGCATCCCCTACCAGCTCGACCTGGGGGCGCGGCGCGGCGGGCTCCGCGGCTACGACGACGTGGAGCTGGGCGGCGCGCGCCGTGTGATCGGGCGCCTCGAGGAACGCTGGCGCGTGGGGAGCTTCCGTGGCTCGGCCGACGCGGGGGTCGGGATCTTCACCGACGTGGGGCAGGTGTGGGCTGGCGACGTGCCGCTCGGCCTGGACAGCGGGCTGCGCCAGTCGGTGGGCGTCTCGCTCATGGCGGCCGTGCCGCCCAAGTCGCAGCGCATGTGGCGCCTGGACCTCGCCTTCCCCCTCGACCGCCGCGACGGGTCGCGCTGGGGATTGCGGCTGACGAACGAGGACCGCACGCGCACGTTCCACAACATCCCCGGCGACGTGCGACGGGTCCGCGAACGGATCGTGCCGCAGAGCACCTTCAGCTGGCCGTAGGACCAGAGGACGAGAAGACGAGAAGACGAGAAGACGAGAGGACGAGAGCGGGCTCGCGCACGCCAGCGCATCCCACCCCTCGTCTTCTCGTCTTCTACTTCTTCGTCGTGTCCATCATCCGGCGGATGGGGATCACGAGGGCGGCGAGGATGGCGGCGGCGGCGAAGAGGGAGATGGCGGTGCGCTGGAAGAGCTGGGGCATCTGCTGGAGGTTCTCCGGGTCGACGTGCCCGCCGACGAGCCCGGCGATCAGGTTCCCCATGGCCGTGGCGAGGAACCAGAGCCCCATCATCTGCCCCACGAACTTGCGGGGGGCGAGCTTGGTCATGGAGCTGAGCCCCACGGGGCTCAGGGCCAGCTCACCGAAGGTCTGGAACAGGTAGCTCACCGTCAGCCACAACATCGAGACCTTCACCACCCCCGCGCCGTCGATGACGATGTTCGACGCCCAGACCATCACCACGAAGCCGAGCCCCGCCATGGCGAGGGCGAAGGCGAACTTGGCCGGGCTGGAGATGTCGAGCCGTCGCTTCTCGAGCACCAGCCAGAGCGCGCCGAAGACGGGGGCCAGGGTGATGACGAAGAGCGAATTGGCCGACTGCAGCCAGAGCGTCGGGACTTCCCAGCCGAAGAGGGTGCGGTCGGTGAAGTCGCGCGCAAAGAGGTTGAGCGACGTCGGCGCCTGCTCGAACGCGGCCCAGAAGACGACCGAGAAGAGGCAGAGCACCAGGATCACGGCCATCCGCTTCTTCTCGTCGCTGGTGAGCCCGGCGAGGAGGAAGATGTACCCGAAGTACAGCGCCGCCATGATCGCCATGATCAGGCTCATGCGCTCGGCCACGGCGACGGGATCGACGGTGATGATGCCGAACATCGCCAGCAGGACGATGGCGAAGACGGCGGCGATCCCGCCCAGCGCCCAGCGCTTGACGCGCTGCTGCTCGTCGAGCGAGGCCGTGGGGGTGGCGCCGAGGGGGCCGAGGGTGCGCGCGGCCCGGGAGCGGAAGGTGATGACCCCGAGGAGCATGCCCACGCCGGCGGCGCCGAAGCCCCAGTGCCATCCGACGCGCTCGCCCAGGAGGCCGGTGATGAGTGGGGCGATGAAGGCGCCGCTGTTGATCCCCGTGTAGAAGATCGAGAAGCCGGCGTCGCGGCGCGCTCCACCCTCGGGGTACAGGTCGCCGACGATGGCCGAGATGTTGGGCTTGAGGAGTCCGGTTCCGATGACGATGAAGACGAGCCCCAGGAAGAACGCCTGGTGCGCGAGGAGCGCCGAGAGGCCGATGGACAGGTGCCCGAGTGCGATGAAGATGCCACCGTACCACACCGAGCGTTGCAGCCCGAGCCAACGGTCGGCGACCCATCCGCCGGGGAGCGACGCGAGGTAGACGCTGGCGGCGTAGATCCCGACGATGGCCGATGCCTGCGAGCGGGCGAAGCCGAAACCGCCGTCGGCGAGGGCGGCGGTCATGTAGAGGACGAGGAGCGGGCGAATCCCGTAGTACGAGAAGCGCTCCCACATCTCCGTGAAGAAGAGGGTCGAGAGTCCGCCGGGTTGGCCGAAGAACGAGCGGTCGTCCGTGTACCTGCGACGCACGGCGTCGTCGGCACCCGCCGAGGCGGAGGGGGCGGTCGTGGTCGGGGGAGCCATGAAGTCGAGGGGTGAGAGGTCAGTCGTCCGCGCGCGCCGCGAGGGCGGCGATCGGGAGGTAGCGCCCGGGGAGGTGCGTTGCGCCTGCGCCCTGCTGCGTGTGCCAGTCGACGGTGGTGGGGGACTGCTTGAAGCATGCCGCCACGTGCCGCTCGCCCTTCGGCTCGAGCGGCGGCACGAGGCGCTCGCAGGCGGCGTCGCGCGCCGGGTGGTGGCAGCGGGGATGGAAGACGCAGCCGCCGGGCGGCGCCAATGGCGATGGCACGTCGCCCGTGAGGACGATGCGCGCGCGCGCGCGCGTGGGGTCGGGGACGGGGACCGCGGAGAGGAGGGCCTGCGTGTACGGATGGACGGGCTCGCGATACAGCGCGCGCGCCGGCGCCAGCTCCACGAAGCGGCCGAGGTACATCACCGCGACGCGCGTGGCCATGTGCTCCACGACCGAGAGGTCGTGGGCGATGAAGATGTAGGTGAGGCCGCGATCGCGCTGCAGGTCCTGCAGCAGGTTGATCACCTGCGCCTGGACCGAGACGTCGAGGGCGGAGACGGGTTCGTCGCAGACGATGAGCCTGGGCTCGACGGCGAGCGCGCGCGCGATCCCGACGCGCTGGCGCTGCCCTCCCGAGAACTCGTGCGGGTAGCGCGAGGCGTACTCGGGGCGGAGCCCCACCTCCTCGAGGAGCCGTCGCACGCGTGCGTCGGCCTCGGCGCCCTCGGCCAGGCGATGCACGGTGATCCCCTCCCTGATCGTCGCCCCGATCGTGAGGCGCGGATTGAGGGAGGAGAACGGGTCCTGGAAGATGATCTGGATGTGGCGCCGCATGGCGCGCAGCGCCGCCCCCCGCAGGGCCAGGAGGTCGGTGCCGTCGAAGCGGATGCTGCCGCCGGTCGGCTCGACGAGGCGGAGAATGGTCCGCCCCAGCGTGGTCTTGCCGCACCCCGACTCGCCGACGATGCCTAACGTCTCGCCGGGGAACACGTCGAAGGAGACGCCGTCGACCGCCCGCGCGACCCCGCGCGCGGTGCCGAGCAGGCCGTGACGCTGCGTGAAGTGCGTGCGCAGGTCGCGCACCTCGAGGAGCGGCTGCGATGCGCTCATCCGGCCCCTGCAATCGAGGCGGGCGTCGCCGACGGGGGGCGATCGCCCGCCGCGAGGTGGCAGCGGGCCGCGTGGCCCTCGCCGATCGCCACGAGCGCCGGTGCCTCGTTGGCGCACCGCGCCCACGCATGCGGGCAGCGGTCACGGAAGCGACACCCGGTGGGCCATGCGGTCGGCGGCGGGACGCTCCCGGGAATGGTCGAGAGGCGTTCACGCGTCATGCCGACGCGCGGCATGGCCTGCATCAGCCCCTGGGTGTAGGGGTGCGCCGCCCCGGCGAAGAGCGTGCGCACCGGTGCCTCCTCCACCACCTGGCCGCCGTACATCACGATCACGCGCGAGGCCGACTCGGCCACCACCCCGAGATCGTGCGTGATGAGGAGGATCGCGGTGCCGAACTCCTGCTGGACGCGCGCCAGGAGCTCGAGGATCTGGGCCTGGATGGTGACGTCGAGCGCGGTGGTCGGCTCGTCGGCAATCAGGAGCGCCGGATTCATCACGAGGGCCATGGCGATGAGGATGCGCTGGCGCATCCCGCCGGAGAGCTGGTGCGGGTAGCTGGAGGCCCGCTCGCGCGGCGAGGGGATGCCAACGATCGACAGCATCTCCACGGCCCGTTCCCACGCGACCTTGCGCGACGCCCCGGCATGCACGCGGGCCACCTCGGCCACCTGGTCGCCCACCGTGAACACGGGGTTGAGCGCCGTCATCGGCTCCTGGAAGACCATCGCGATGCGGTTCCCGCGGACCCGGCGGATCTCCTCGGCGCCCAGCGCCATGAGGTCGCGCCCCTCGAACCAGATGTGGCTCCCGTCCTCGATGCGTCCGGGAGGCTGGATGAGGCGCAGCAGCGAGAGGGCGGTGACCGACTTCCCGCATCCCGACTCGCCGACGACGCCGACGGTCTCGCCGCGCGCGATCGTGAACGACACGCCGTCCACCGCGCGGGCGATGCCAGCGGGCGTGTGGAACCAGGTGCGCAGGTTCTCGACGCGGAGGAGCGGGGAGGGGGCTTCGGTCATGGCGCGTGAAGCTGGCGCGGGTTCAATACCGCGCGCAAGCGGTCGGCGATGGTATTCGCGGCGAGTGCGGTCAGGACGAGGGCGAGGCCGGGGAAGGCGGTGAGCCACCAGGTGGTGGCCAGCGATTCGCGCCCGTCGCGGATGATGTTCCCCCAGGTAGGGGTCGGCTGGGGGACGCCGTAGCCGAGGAAGGAGAGCCCGGCCTCGAGGACGATGACCTGCCCGATGGCGATGGTGGCCGCGACCAGGACCGGGCCCGCCGCATGCGGGAGGACGTGCCTAACGAAGACCCGGGCCGGGCCGGCGCCCAGCGCCCGCGCGGCGACGATGAAGTCGCGCTGGCGCAGGGCGGCCGCCTCGGCGCGCGCCAGGCGGGCGATGGCGAACCACCCGGTGAGGCCGAGGAGGAGGACGAGGGCGCTGGTGTCGACCGTTCCCCAGAGGGCGAGGACGGTGATGAGGAGGAGGATGCGAGGGACGGCGAGGCAGGCGTCGACCAGGCGCATCATCACGCCGTCCACGCGCCCCCCGGCGTAGCCGGCGATCCCGCCGTAGGCGAGGCCCAGTGCCGAGGCGAGGGTGGTTGCGAGCGCGGCGACGGCGAGCGAGATGCGAGCGCCGAACAGCATGCGGCTCAGGACGTCGCGGCTGGTGAGGTCGGTGCCGAACCAGTGCGCCCCGGACGGCGGCGCGGCCCGGAAGGCCAGGGGGTCGATCGGACGCGCCGGGTCGTAGGGGGCCAGCCATGGGGCCGCGAGCGCGGCCAGGAGCACGAGGGCGAGGAAGGCGATGGCGATGCGCGCCCCCCGGTCGTGCCACAGCAGCTGCAACGCCCGCGCGACCGGGGTGGGAGAGAGTGTCGCGCCATCCTCCGGCGCGGCGGGGATGGCCAGCGAGGCGACGGCGGGGGTGTCAGCCATCGCGCAGGCGCGGATCGACGATCGCCGCGAGGAGGTCCGCGAGGAGGCTTCCCGCGACGACGAGGGCGCTCCCCACCAGGGTCGTGGCGAGGACGACGGGGTAGTCGCGGGCGGCCAGCGCCTCGACGGCGACGCGCCCCATGCCCGGCCAGGCGAAGATGAACTCCACGAAGATCGCCCCGCCGAGCAGGGCGGGGAGGGCGAGCCCCAGCAGCGTGATGGTGGGGCGCAGCGCGTTCCTCAGCGCGTGCCGCAGGACGACGGTTCGCTCGCCGACCCCCTTGGCGCGGGCGGAGCGCACGAAGTCGTCGGGGAGGACGTCGAGCAGGGCCTGGCGCTGGTGCCTGGCGACGACGGCCGCGAAGATCAGGGCCATGGTCGTCGCGGGGAGGACGAGGTGCCAGGCGACGTCGCGCAGGCGGCCGCCCCGAGCCAGGTACGCGTGCGTCGTCTCGTCCACCATCCCGCCCACCGGGAACCAGCGTAGCCGGACGGCGAAGACGAACAGGAGGGCGAGGGCGAGCCAGAAGTCGGGGAGCGCGGCGACCGCGACGGTCAGGCGCGAGCACACGCGGTCGAGGCGCGAACCGGGGCGCGCCGCCTGGAGCGCCCCGAGGGCGATGCCTAACGTGAATCCCGCCGCCAGCGCCGTTCCCATGAGGAGGAGCGTGCGCGGCAACGCCTCGGCGAGGATGGCGCGCACCGGACGGCGTTGCGCGAGCGACGTGTCGAGGTCGCCGCGCACGAGGCGCCCGAGGTAGCGCCCGTACTGCGTGCCGAGCGGCTGGTCGAGCCCGTACCGGCGGCGCAGCGCCTCGCGCGTCGCCGCAGGGGTGCGCGGATCGTCCAGCTGGCCGGCGAAGGGCTCCCCCGGGGCGGCGTGGACGAGCGCGAAGGTGATGGTCGCGACGATGAAGAGGATCGCGACCCCTTGCAGCAGGCGGCGGACGAGGAAGGAGATCATGCGCGCCTAAGTGTACGACGCGCGTGCCTGACGAGCGAGCGGTGCGTCCGCGCTACCGGCGCCACGTCCAGGCGTCGTCGGTGTAGCGCGCCCGCGCGCGGGCCATGGCGTCGCGCAACCCCTGGTCCATCGGCAGCTCGCGGGCGCCGGCGTCCCACTCGCGGCGCACGATGTCGAACAGGAGCGCCGCGAACTCGCCGGGGGTCGGGGCGCGCCCGAGGGCGTGCGCCAGCGTCGCCGCCGGGGCCACGGCGCCCGGGGAGAGGGTGGCGAGGCGCGCGACCAGTGGCTGGTCGTCGTGGATGAGGATCGAGCCGTGCTGGAGGAGGGCGCCCTGTTCGCGATACTGGGCGCTTCCCACGAGCTTGCGCCCCTCGACCATCAGCTCGCCGTCGGCGGGGAGCTCGAAGCAGGGAGCGCTGCCGGGAGGTGGGAGGCGCTCCCTCCGGACGGCGACCTCGGCCTGCACGCCCAGCCCCCGGAGCGCGGCAAGGAGCGCCTGGTTGATGTCGCGGTACGACCGGGCCAGCGACTCGTGCTCGGGAGCGGGTGCCGTGACCGAGTACGTGATCTCGCGATGGTGCAGCAGGGCGCGCCCACCCGTCGGGCGACGGACCATGGCGACGCCGAGCTCCCGGGCCCGGTCGGCGGGATAGACGCCGATGGCGCGCTGGTTGCGCCCGAGTGACAGCGTGGCGTGCGCCCAGGAGTACACGCGCACCACGCCCTCGCCCGTGACGCGGGCGCGCTGCTGGAGCGCCTCGTCGAGCGCCATGTTGTCGGCGCCGTCGAAGGGGGGGGTCAGGAGGAGGTGCCACCGCATGGCGACGAATCTAGGGGCGGTCCCGCAATTAGTCGCCGGCGCGCCGCCGCCATTCGCGGCGCTGCCGGGCAGCGACTAGGTTTCCGCGGGACACGCGCCTCGCCCGCCAGTCCGCGGCGCGTGGCCCGCCTCGTTCCAGCGCGCGGCGCCACACCGCGCGTGGACTTCCGATCACGCCCTTGGTGTGTCCATGACCACGACCAGCAAGCCGACCTTCACCTTCGACGCCGACTCCTTCATCCGCCGGCACATCGGCCCATCGGCGCGCGACATCGACGCGATGCTCGACGCGCTGGGCTACGAGTCGCTCGATGCGTTCATCGATGCCACCGTACCGGACAACATCCGCCTCCGTCGTCCCCTGGCCATCGGCCCCGCGCGGAGCGAGCACGACGTCCTGACGGAGCTGCGCGGCATGGCCGAGCGCAACCGGGTCTATCGCTCGTACCTGGGGCTCGGCTACCACGACACCCTCGTTCCGCCCGTCATCCAGCGGAATATCCTCGAGAACCCGGGGTGGTACACGGCGTACACGCCGTACCAGGCGGAGATTGCCCAGGGGCGGCTGGAGGCGCTGCTGAACTACCAGACCATCGTCATCGACCTCACCGGGCTCCCGATCGCCAACGCGTCGCTGCTGGACGAGGGGACGGCGGCGGCGGAAGCGATGGCGATGGCCCACGGCGCGGCGCAGGGACCGGACAAGGGGGCGATGTTCGTCGATGCCGCCTGTCACCCGCAGACGATCGACATCGTGAAGACCCGCGCCAAGGCGCGCGGGTGGACGGTGGTGGTGGGCGACGCGCGCACGGCATCGTTTGGGAGCGAGCTGTTCGCGGTGCTGCTGCAGTACCCGACCACCGACGGGGCGGTGTACGACTATCGGGACGTCGCCGAGCGGGCGCACGCGGCGGGGGCGCTGGTGATCGCGGCCGCCGACCTCCTGTCGCTCGCCGTCCTGGTTCCGCCCGGCGAATGGGGGGCGGACGTCTGCGTCGGCAACTCGCAGCGCTTCGGCGTGCCGCTCGGGTTCGGCGGGCCGCACGCCGCCTTCTTCACGGCGCGCGAGGAGTTCAAGCGCCTGATGCCGGGGCGCATCATCGGCGTGTCGCGCGACGCGCAGGGGAAGCCGGCGCTCCGCATGGCCCTGGGGACGCGCGAGCAGCACATCCGGCGCGAGAAGGCGACGAGCAACATCTGCACTGCGCAGGTGCTGCTGGCGGTGATCGCCGGGATGTACGGCGTCTGGCACGGCCCCGACGGGATTGCCCGCATCGCCCATCGCGTGCACCACCACGCGTCGCTCCTGGCCCTCGGGGCCGAGCGGCTGGGGCACACGGTGCCGCACGACGTGTACTTCGACACGGTAGCCGTGCAGCTGGCGGGGACGACCGCCGACGCGGTGGTGGCCGCGGCCCGGGAGCGGGGGATCAACCTCCGGAAGGCGGGCGACGCCACCGTGGTGATCGCGCTCGACGAGACGGTCGGCGCCGCGGACGTGCAGGAACTGCTGGCCGTGCTGGCGGGGGACGCGACACCGCCAGCGGTCGAGGCGCTCGACGAGGTGGTCGATGCGCGCTACGACGAGCGCTTCAAGCGCACCTCGCCGTTCATGACGCACCCGGTCTTCTCGCGCTACCACGCCGAGCACGAGATGCTGCGCTACCTCCGGAAGCTCGAGGGGCGCGACCTGTCGCTCTGCCACTCGATGATCCCGCTGGGCTCGTGCACCATGAAGTTGAACGCCACCGCCGAGATGCTCCCCATCACGTGGAGTGAGTTCGGGCGGCTCCATCCGTTCGCCCCCGCCGACCAGCGCCGGGGGTACGACGCGCTCTTCAGCACGCTCGAGGCCGACCTGGCCGAGGTGACCGGCTTCCACGCCGTCTCGCTGCAGCCCAATGCGGGATCGCAGGGCGAGTATGCGGGGCTCCTCACCATCCGCGACTACCACGCGTCGCGCGGCGAGGGACACCGCGACGTCTGCCTGATCCCGCAGTCGGCGCACGGAACCAACCCGGCGAGCGCGGCCATGGCGGGGATGCGCGTGGTGGTGGTGAAGAGCACGGCCAACGGTGACATCGACCTCGACGACCTGCGGGCCAAGGCGCAGGAGCACGCGGCGCGGCTGGCGGCCTTGATGGTCACCTATCCGTCGACGCACGGCGTGTTCGAGGCCGGCATCCGCACGGTGTGCGAGATCGTCCACGAGCACGGCGGGCAGGTGTACATGGACGGCGCCAACATGAACGCGATGGTGGGCGTGGCGCGTCCCGGCGACATCGGGGCCGACGTGTGCCACCTGAACCTGCATAAGACCTTCTGCATCCCGCATGGCGGAGGCGGCCCGGGGATGGGGCCCATCGGCGTCGCGAAGCACCTGGCGCCGCACCTCCCGGGGCACCCGGTGATTCCGCAGGAGGGGCGTTCCTCGTTAGGCGCGGTGGCGGCGGCGCCCTGGGGGTCGGCGTCGATCCTGCCGATCTCGTGGGTCTACATCAAGATGATGGGGAGCGAGGGACTGGCCCTGGCCACCAAGATCGCGATCCTGAGCGCCAACTACGTCGCCCACCGTCTCGAGCCGCACTATCCCGTGCTCTACAAGGGCCAGAACGGCCGCGTGGCGCACGAATGCATCATCGACACCCGCGTCGTGAAGGCGGGGAGCGGCGTCGAGGTCGAGGACATCGCCAAGCGCCTGATGGACTACGGCTACCACGCCCCGACCATGTCGTTCCCCGTGGCGGGGACGATGATGATCGAGCCCACGGAGTCGGAATCGAAGGCGGAGCTCGACCGCTTCGTCGACGCGATGATCGCCATCCGTGGCGAGATCGCCGAGATCGAGGCGGGGGTGATGGATCGCCAGGACAACCCGCTCAAGCACGCGCCGCATACCATGGACGTGGTGGTGAGCGACGCGTGGAATCATGGCTACTCGCGCGAGAAGGCGGCCTTCCCGGCACCGTGGACCCGCGAGCGCAAGTTCTGGCCCGCCGTCAGCCGCGTCGACAATGCGTACGGCGACCGCAACATCATCTGCGCGTGTCCGCCGATCGAGGAGTACATGTAGGGGGAGAAGACGGGAAGACGGGAGGGCGAGAAGACGAGATCATGCGCCCCGGTGCCATTGCTGGCGCGCGAGGCGGGTGAGGACGAACGAGGGCGGCGTGCCGATCTGGCATCGCCGCCCTTTCTCGTCTTCTCGTCTTCTCGTCTTCTACTCCCCAATGTGCTTCGCGTAATCCGCGGGGCTCAGGAGCGATCCCTTGTGGGCGGCGTCGGCCATGCGGAGCTTGAGCATCCAGCCGTCGCCGTAGGGATCGCGGTTGATCGCCCCTGGGTCGCCGTCCAGGGCGCCATTGACTTCGACGACGGTGCCGGCGACCGGGAGGAAGAGCTCCGAGACCGCCTTGACGGCCTCGATGGTACCGAAGGTGTCGTGCGCCCCGAAGGTGGCACCGACCTTCGGGAGCTCCACGAAGACGATGTCGCCCAACTGGTCCTGCGCGTAGTGGGTGATGCCGATGGCGACGACGTCGGCGTCGGCGGTCGCCTTCACGTACTCGTGATCGGCGGTGTACAGGAGGTCGTCGGGAATATTCGACACGATCGCGACTCGAGGGTGGAAAGGACGCGCGAAGTTTACCGGCGCGTGAAAGTCGTTGTCAAGAAATCAGCGGGGCTGACGTGCCCGGGCGTGGAGGGTGTCCCAGAGGCGATCGACCGCGGCATGGAGGTCATCGATCGACCCATCGTTCTCGATCACGTAGTGCGCACGAGTGCGCTTGGCCTTGGCGGGGAGCTGCGCTGCGATCATCCGGCGCGCCTCCTCGACCGACAGGGCTCGGCTCGCGACGATGCGCTGCAGGCGGATATCCTCCGGGGCGTCGACGAAGACGATGCAGGCGAAGTCGCGGTCGAGCCCCGTCTCGAAGAGGAGGGGGATGTCGCACACGACCACCTCGGCGCCGGCGGCGCGGGCCGCCTCGACGCGTTCGCGGCGCAGGGCCTCGACGCGGGGGTGCACGATGGCGTTGAGCGCGCGCCGCTCTCCCTCGTCGGCGAAGACGATGCGGCGCAGCGCGGCACGATCGAGCGCGCCGTCGTCGGCGCGCACGGCGCTCCCCCAGCGCCGCACGATCTCCTCGAGGGCCGGCGAGCCGGGGGCGACGACCTCGCGGGCCAGTACGTCGGCGTCGACCACCACCGCCCCCCGTTCCCTGAGCCGGGCGGCGACGGTCGACTTTCCGCTGGCGATGTTGCCGGTGAGCGCGACGAGGAGCAAGGTCGTGGGACGGGAGGGGGGAGACGGGGGTGGGGAGGGGGGATGCGCGCTTGTCAGCGCACGGCGCGCGCGGGCATGTTCACTCATCTCCCGGCCACTCGCAAGCGGCCCCTCGCAAGCGCTGATCGCCATGACTGAACCGCCCCCCGCGTCCGTGTCGCCTCACTCGCCCGCTCAGGCGCCCGCTCAGGCGCCCGCTCAGGCGCCCGCTCAGGCGCCCGCTCAGGCGTCCCCCTTTCCCGGCGACGACCTGTCGCCCGCCCCGAATCCGGCCTATGCCGACCTGGTGCGGCAACAGCTCGCCTTGTTAGGCGAGGACCCGGGGCGGGAGGGGTTGGCGCGGACGCCGGTGCGGGTGGCGAAGGCGATGGCGTTCCTGACGCGGGGGTACACGCAGCGGGTGGCGGAC
>MEDZ01000053.1 GCA_001724275.1 Gemmatimonadetes bacterium SCN 70-22 | reverse complement strand
TGCGCGCCACGCCGCCTAGGAGTCACTGCCATGGCGAATGATGGGCGCCGCCCCGACCGGGTCGCCGAAGCCATTCGCGAAGAAGTCGCGATGTTCCTCGCCGAGGGGGTCAAGGATCCCCGGGTGACCGGGCTGGTCACGGTCACCGGTGTGGACGTGTCCCGCGACCTGCGCCATGCGCGCATCTTCGTGAGCATCATGGGGACCGACGAGGAGAAGGCCGCGACGCAGGAAGGGCTGCGCTCGCTGGCCGGACACCTGCGCAGCCGCGTCGCGCGGTCGCTCCGCCTGCGCGTCGCCCCCGAGCTCGAGTTTCACCTCGACACGAGCATCGCGCGCGCGGCGCGCATCGAGTCGCTGCTGGCCCAGATCAAGGACGGCACGCTCGCCCCGCCCGATGCGAGCGACCTCGACTGACGCCCTCCTCCTCGTCGACAAGCCGGCGGGGCTCTCGTCGCACGACGTGGTGGCCCTCGCACGGCGCGCGTTAGGCACGCGCAAGGTGGGGCACGGCGGCACGCTCGACCCCTTTGCGACCGGGCTCCTCGTCCTCCTCGCCGGGCGCGGGACGCGCCTCCTGCAGTTCGTCCCGGCCGACCCCAAGGTGTACGAGGCGACCATCCGCTTTGGCCGCGAGACCGACACGGACGACGGCACGGGGACGACGACCGCCGAGGCCCCAGCCCCCGAGCCGGCGCGCGTCGTGGCCGCGCTCCCCGCCCTCACCGGCGCCCTCCAGCAGGTCCCCCCCGCCTTTTCCGCCAAGCACGTCGGCGGCCAGCGCGCGTATGCCCTCGCGCGCCGCGGCGAGCCCGCCGAACTCCCCCCCGTCCCGGTGCGCGTCGACGCGTGGGAGGTGCTGGAGCTGGCGCCAGGACTCCTCCGGGCCCGGATCACCTGCGGCACGGGGACGTACATCCGTTCGCTCGCCCGCGACCTGGGGCGCGCCACCGGGTCGGCGGCCCATCTCGAGGCGCTGCGCCGCGTGCGGGTGGGGCCCTTCGGCGTGGCCGAGGCCGATGGCATCGACGCGCTGCGCGCCGGCCAGGTGCAGCGTCACGAGCTGCGGGAGGCGTTAGGCGACTTGCCCGTGCAGGTCCTCACGGGCGATGAGGTGCGGCGCGCGCGGCACGGCATGCATGTCCCGGCCACCGTGGGCGGAGCGCGAGCGGCCCTGGTCGATGTGCACGGCGAGCTCGTCGCGGTCGCGTCACGGGACGATGCCTCCTGGCACCCGGACGTAGTCCTCCCCATCGACTGACATGAGCGACCCCGGCTCGGCCCTCCCTCCGAATGTGCTCGAGACCGTGGTCACCGTCGGGACCTTCGACGGCGTCCACCGCGGACACCAGGACGTTCTCGCGCGTCTCACGCAGCGCGCGCGTGCCCTCGGCACGCGCTCCGTCCTCATCACCTTCGACCCCCACCCGCTCGAGGTGGTGAACCCGGCCGCCGCCCCGCAGCTCCTGACGGTCGGCGACGAGAAGCTCGAGGTGCTCGCCGAGAGCGGCATCGACTACGTCGCCATCATCCCCTTCACGCGTGCCCTCGCGGCATTCGACGCCGAGCGGTTCGTGGACGAGGTACTGGTCGCCCGCTACCGGGTCCGACACCTCCTGATGGGGCACGATCATGGCTTCGGGCGAAACCGGGCCGGCGACGAGAACGTCCTGCGCGCGCTCGGCGAGGGGCGGGGATTCTCCGTCGAGGTCGTCGCCCCGGTCGTGGGAGGGCACGGACAGCCCGTGTCGTCGACCGCCATTCGGCGCGCCGTCGCTGGGGGTGACCTCGAGCGCGCGCGCGAGGGGCTGGGGCGCTGGTACGCCGTCGGCGGGCGGGTGGTGCGTGGTGAGCAGCGGGGGCGCCTCCTGGGGTTCCCCACCATCAACGTCCCGCTGCCGTCGCCCCGCAAGCTCCTCCCCCCGCAAGGGGTCTACGCCGTCCGTGTCCAGACTCCTCGTGGCCCCTTCGGCGGGATGCTGAACCTCGGTCCACGCCCCACCTTCGGCGACGCCGGCGTCACCCTGGAGGCTCACCTCTTCGAAGCCGAGGGAGACTTCTACGGCATGCGGGTCCGCATCGATTTCCTGAGGCGATTGCGTGACACCATGCGCTTCGAGGCCCCTCAGGGGTTGGTCCAACAGCTGGCCCGCGACGAGCGGGCGGCGCGCGAGACACTGGCGCTAACGTCCTGACACTCTCGGACTTCGGTTGACTCGGTGTTACCGGAAGTCTAACCTTCGTAGCTTCCCGGAGTTCTCTCCTTCAACAGTTCCGCCGAATGTCGAATCTGAAGTACCGCGTGGCCCTCATCGTGGCGCTGGTCGCGGCCTCCGTCTGGGCGCTCTTTCCGCGGACGGTGGTGGAGCGCGTCAAGCGTGACGGCGCCTTCGTCTACGACACTGTGCGTCGCGTCCCGCTCAAGCGGGGGCTCGACCTGCAAGGGGGGATGCACCTCGCCCTCGAGGTCGACGAGACCAGGCAGGCCGTCACCGACAAGAGCGATGCGCTCGATCGCGCGCTGAAGGTCGTTCGCACGCGCATCGACGAATTCGGCGTGTCCGAGCCGGTCGTGCAAAAGGTCGGGACCGACCGCATCATCGTCGAACTCCCGGGTATCGACGATCCGCAGCGGGCGGAAGAAGTGGTGCAGAAGTCCGCGTTCCTCCAGTTCCAGATCACGGACGAGTCGCAGGCGCTCGACAAGGTCATGCCGCGCCTCGACCAGATCGTTCGCGACAAGGGAGCCGCCGTGGCCACCACGGGCGACACCGCGAACAAGTCGCAGGTGGCGGTGCTCCCGAACCTGTTCGGCAAGGGCGACAGCGCGGTGGCGGGCGATTCGACGAAGAAGGACAGCCTCGCCTCGGCTGCGGGGACGAGCGGTGGTGCCTTCTCGAAGCTGGTCCAGGGGGGGCAGTTCCCCGGCGAGTACATGGTCGCCGAGCGCGACGTGCAGACCGTCGAGCGCTACCTCGCCATGCCCGAGGTCCAGGCGGCGCTTCCGCCGGGCAAGGTGCTGCGCTGGTCGAGCGACACCCTGTCGCTCGGGGCGCAGGCCTATCGCCCCCTCTACGTCGTCGATGCCCGCCCGATCATCACCGGCGAGTATCTGCAGGACGCCAAGCCCAACAACACACCCATCGAGGGGACGGTCGTCGAGTTCACGCTGAACAACGAGGGCGGCCGTCGCTTCCGCAGCGAGACCGGGAAGCACGTCGGTGACTACATGGCGATCGTCCTCGACGACAAGGTCATGGGGCGCCCGCCGGTCATCCAGAGCGCGATCGGGACCCGCGGCCAGATCACCATGGGCGGGCGCGACCTCCAGGACGCGCAGGACCTCGCCCTCGTCCTCCGCGCCGGTTCGCTCCCCGTCCCCCTCAAGATCGCCGAGGTGCGCCAGATCGGCGCGTCGTTGGGGCAGGACTCCATCTCGAAGGGAACGCTGGCGATGCTCATCGCCGTCGGCCTGGTCATCGCGATCATGATCGGCTACTACCGATTCAGCGGGATGCTCGCCGTCGGGGCGTTGGTGCTCTACGTGATCTTCACGATGGCGATCCTCGCCGGCTTCGGCGCGGTCCTCACCCTCCCCGGGCTGGCCGGCCTCGTGCTCACCGTCGGTATCGCCGTCGACGCTAACGTCCTCGTCTTCGAGCGCATCCGCGAGGAGCTCGACCGCGGCAAGACGGTGCGCACCGCTATCGACGAAGGGTACAAGCACGCCTGGAGCGCCATTCTCGACACGTCCGTGACCACGATTCTCGGCGGCGCCGTGCTCTACCAGTACGGTACCGGCCCCGTGAAGGGCTTCGCCGTCACCCTCATCGCCGGGATCATCGCGTCGCTCTTCTGCGCCGTGTTTGTCACCAGGACGTTCTACATGATCTGGCTCAATCGCTCCCGGAACGTCCAGACGCTGAGCATCTGATGATTCGCATCTTCCACAACACCAACTACGACTTCATCAAGTGGTGGCGCCAGGCGGCGCTGGCCACGGTGGCGTTCATCATGCTCGGGCTCGGGTCCTTCCTCTGGAAGGGCGGCGTGAACTTCAGCATCGAGTTCACCGGTGGCACGCTCATGCAGCTCGAGTTCAAGCAGCCCCCCGACGTCGCGGAGCTGCGCGCCACGATCGATCGCGTGGCCCCCGGCTCGGAGATCCAGCAGTACGGCACCAACCTCGAATACACGGTGCGTGGGCGGGAGGAGGGGGGGGTGGAGGCAGCGGCCACGACCTCGACCGAAGGGGTCGCCAAGGCCATCCAGAGTGCGCTCGACGCCAAGTACACGCCGGAGGGCTATACGGTGAAGCGCATCGAGGCCGTGGGTCCCAAGGTCGGAAGCGAGCTGCGGCGCGGCGCGATGATCGCGATGCTCCTCGTCGGTCTCGTCACGCTCGCCTACCTGGCCCTCCGCTTCGAGTGGCGCTTCGGGGCGGCGGCGGTGCTGTCGACGGCCCATGACGTCCTCATCACCCTCGCCTTCATCAAGCTGTTCCACATCGAGGTGTCGCTGGTCGTCGTCGGCGCCATCCTCACCCTGCTCGGCTACTCGGGCAACGACACGATCATCATCTTCGACCGTGTCCGCGAGGACCTGCGCAAGGCCCGGAAGGAGTCGCTGTACGACACGTTGAACCGCGCCATCAACGAGACGCTTCCGCGCTCGGTCCTGACGCACACCACGACGCTGGCCGCCACGCTTGCCCTGCTCGTCTTCGCCGGCGAGGTGCTGCGCCCGTTCGCGTGGGTCATGACGTTCGGCGTCTTTGTCGCCACCTTCTCGTCGATCTACGTCGCCGGCCCGCTCCTCCTGTACATCGAGCGCAAGTTCCCGCGCGCGGTGTCGGAGAAGGGACGTGTATCGGCCGGGCAGGCGAAGGCTGCCCCGGAGGCAAGGGCCCGCGATGAGGCGCGCAGCGAGCGCCCCGCGCGTCCGGCGGGACGCGCCTCGCAGCGGCCGGCCACTCGCTAGTCGTCGACGAACCGCCGCGAGCGACTCGCGGCGGTTTCGCATTCCGACCATGGCGCGCTTCGTCGACAGCCACGTCCACCTGGCCGACCCCGCCTTCGACGACGACCGCGAGGCGGTCATCTTCCGCGCCCGTGCCACCGGCGCCCGGGCCCTCGTCTGCATCGGGGAATCGTTAGGCGCGGCCGAGCGCGCCGCCGCCATCGCCGCGGGGCACCCCGGCTTCGTCTTCTTCACCGCCGGCATCCACCCGCATGATGCGGCCGCCTTCGACCCGGTCACCGACCCGCCACGCATCCGCGAGTTCCTGGCGCGCGGCGCGGTGGCGGTGGGCGAGTGCGGGCTCGACTATCACTACGACCATTCGCCACGCGAGCGGCAACGCCGCGCCTTCGCCCAGCAACTCGCCATCGCCGGGGAGTCGGGGCGACCGGTCGTCGTCCACACGCGCGAGGCGGTCGAAGACACCATCGCCATGGTGCGCGAGGCGGGGGGGGCTGGCATTCTTGGCGTGCTGCACTGCTTTGGCGGCCCTCCCGCCCTGGCCGAAGTCGCGCTCGCGGCGGGATGGTACCTCTCGTTCAGCGGCATCATCACGTTCAAGAAGTGGAACGACGATGGCCTCCTGCAACTCGCCTCGGTCGATCGCATCCTCGTCGAGACTGATGCCCCATACCTCGCCCCGGTCCCCCATCGCGGCAGGCGCAATGAGCCGGCCTACGCCTCGCTCACCCTGGCGCGCCTCGCGCAGGCCCGCGGCGTGACCGTCGAGGCGCTCGGCGAACAGGTGTCGGCCAACGCCGCCGCCCTCTTCGGGCTAGCCTTCGACGCCCCCGCCCCATAGAATCGCGGCGCAACCCGGGGCGGCCCTCCTGCCGTGACGTCTCCCGGCCGCGGTGACCTCCCGTCTCCCGTCTTCCGTCTCCTGTCTCCAGTCCAACGCCTCGGATCCATGCCCCCATTCCCCACCGACATCGAGATCGCCCAGGGCGCCAGACTCCGCCCCATCACCGACGTGGCCGCGGAACTCGACCTCACCCCCGACGACCTCGACCTGTACGGGAAGTACAAGGCCAAGATCCCGATCGAGGTCACGCAGCGTACGCCGCGTGGACGCCTCGTGCTCGTGACGGCCATCAATCCCACGGCGGCAGGCGAGGGCAAGACCACGACCTCCGTGGGGCTCGCGCAGGCGCTGCGGAAGATCGGCAAGCGCACGGCCCTCTGCATTCGCGAACCGAGCCTTGGTCCGGTCTTCGGCATGAAGGGCGGGGCGGCGGGGGGCGGGTACGCGCAGGTCCTCCCCATGGAGGACATCAACCTGCACTTCACGGGTGACTTCCACGCCATCGCCACCGCCCACGCCCTCCTGTCGGCGCTGCTGGACAATCACCTCCAGCAGGGGAATGCGCTGAACATCGATCCCCGCCGCATCACCTGGCCGCGCACGATCGACATGAACGATCGTGCCCTGCGTCGTGCCGTCATCGGGCTGGGGGGACCCGCCGAGGGTGTGGTGCGCGAGGAACGCTGGGTCATCATCCCCGCCAGCGAGATCATGGCCATCGTCGCCCTCGCGTCGTCGTTCGCCGACCTCGAGGCGCGCCTCTCGCGCATCATCGTGGGATCGACCTACGGCGCCGATCGCAAGCCGGTGCGCGCGGGCGACCTCAAGGCCGCCGGGGCCATGGCGCTCCTGCTCAAGGACGCGATTCGCCCCAACATCGTCCAGACGCTGGAGGGAGGGCCCGCCTTCGTGCACGCCGGCCCCTTCGGCAACATCGCCCACGGCTGCAACTCCGTGATGGCCACCAAGGCCGCGCTCGCATTGGGTGACATCGTCATCACCGAGGCCGGCTTCGGTTCCGACCTGGGCGCGGAGAAGTTCTTCGACATCAAGTGCCGGGCCGGCGGATTGAAACCCGAGGCGGCGGTGCTCGTTGCCACCATCAGGGCGCTCAAGATGAACGGCGGGGCCAACAAGAAGGACCTCGCCCGAGAGGATCTCGCGGCCCTCGAACGTGGTCTCCCGAACCTGGAGCACCACATCGACAACGTGCGGCAGTTCGGCCTCCCGCTCGTCGTGGCCGTCAACCGCTTCGGCACCGACAGCGACGCCGAAATCGCCATGGTCACGGAATGCGCGCGCCGCGCCGGCGTGCGCGTGGCGCTGACCGAGGTCTTCGCCCGCGGCGGCGACGGTGGCGTGGCGCTGGCGCACGAACTGCTCGCCCTGCTCGACGAGGGCGGGGCGAACTTCGCCCCCATTTACGATGCCTCCCGCCCCATTCGCGAGAAGATCGAGGCCATTGCGCGCAAGGTGTACGGCGCCGACGGGGTCGACTACTCGCCCAAGGCCGCGCGCTCCATCGACTACCTGCAGTCCATCGGCATGGGCGAGACCCCGGTCTGCATGGCGAAGACGCAGTACTCGCTCACCGACGACCCGACGCGCCTGGGGCGCCCCTCGGGCTTCCGCATCACCGTGAACGAGGTATACCCTGCCGCCGGCGCCGGCTTCGTCGTGGCGCAGTGCGGCGATATCATGACCATGCCCGGCCTTCCCAAGGAGCCGGCGGCAGAGCGCATGGCGATCGGCCCGGATGGCGCCATCGTCGGCCTCTCGTAGTGGAGGAATTCCGTGAGCGTCGAACACGTACGTACTGACAAGGCCCCGGCCGCCATTGGCCCGTACTCGCAGGCCACCATCGCCGGCGGCTTCCTGTTCACCGCGGGGCAGATCCCGCTCGATCCCGTCACGATGCAGGTCGTCGACGGCGATGTGGTCGCGCAAGCCGAACGCGTGCTGCAGAACCTCTCGGCCGTGCTGCACCAGGCCGGGTGCACCTGGAAGGACGTCGTCAAGACCACCGTCTTCCTGCACGACATGGCCGACTTCCCGCGCGTCAACGAGGTCTACTCCCAGGCGCTCGGCGACGCGCGCCCGGCGCGCTCCACGGTCCAGGTTTCCGCCCTCCCGCGCGGGGTCCTGGTCGAGATCGACGCCATCGCCAAGGTGGGGTAGCGCCGCCGGACCAATCCTTTCCCCTCCACCGTGACCGACGACCGCGCCCGGATCTTCCGCCTGACGCAGTTCGCCCGCTGCGCGGGTTGAGCCGCCAAGATGGGTCCGGGTGACCTCACGACAGCGTTAGCGGCGCTCGTTCCGCACACCGATCCCCGCCTGCTCGTCGGTCATGAGACCTTCGATGACGCGGGGGTCTTTCGGCTGTCCGATGACCTCGCCCTGGTGCAGACCGTCGACTTCTTCGCCCCGATCGTCGACGATCCCTACGACTTCGGGCAGGTGGCGGCCGCCAACGCGCTGTCCGACGTCTACGCGATGGGCGGCGAGCCGCTCACCGCGTTGTCGATCGCCGGCTTTCCCACGGGGCGATTGCCGCTCGAGGTGCTCTCGGCCATCCTGCGTGGCGGGCAGGACAAGGTGCACGAGGCCGGGGCCTCGCTGGTGGGCGGGCACACCATCAACGACGACGAGGTGAAGTTCGGCCTCGCCGTCACCGGGCGCGTGCATCCGCTCCGGATCCTCAGCAATGCGCGCGCGCGCCCGGGCGACGTGCTCGTCCTCACCAAGCCGCTCGGGACGGGACTGATCGCCACCGCGCTCAAGCTGGGGAAGGCCGAGGCCGTGCACGAAGCAACGATGATCGGGTCCATGAAGCGCCTCAATCGCGACGCCGCGCGGGCGGCGCACGAGGTCGGCGTTCACTGCGCCACCGATGTCACCGGCTACGGCCTCCTCGGGCACGCCTCGCACATCGCCCGGGCGTCGTCCGTGTCGTTGCACCTGCGCGTGCGTGCCCTCCCGCTCCTCCCCGGCACCCGGGAGGCGCTCGCGTCGGGGGTGCGGACCGGTGGCGCCGAGCGCAACGACGCCTTCGTCGCGCCGCACGTCGCCTGGGGGAGCGTCACCGCCGAGGAACGTGCCATCCTCGTCGACCCGCAGACGTCCGGGGGATTGCTCGTGGCGGTCCCGGCCCATCGGGTGCCGGAGTATCTTTCGCGCGTCGAAGCGAGCGTGGTGGTGGGCGAGATCCTCCCGCAGGGGGAACATCTCATCACCCTCGAAGGGTAGAATCGCCGCGTCCGCGACGTCAGGCTCGATCGATCGAGCCATCCTCGGGTGCGTATGGGGCCTGGTGGCTTCCGTCGTCTTCAAAACGGCTGTGACCCGACTGCGTCGGGTTTGGTGGGTTCGATTCCCACACGCTCCCGCCACCCTTCTGCCCTGGTCCGTGTCCATCGCCACGCAGCGCGCCACCGTGCAGTCCGTCGTCGCTCGCCGAGCGGCAATCGTCGCCCTGGCCGCGTTCATGGTGTTGCCCTCGGATGCCAACGCCCAGCAGGCCGACTCGGCGCGTGCCGGCGTGCGCGCGCCCGGGGATAGCGCGGCCGCGCCACGGCGAGGGGAGGGGAGGGGCACCGCCGGACGCCGGGCACCCGCCACGCGGGATTCCCTCGCTCCGCCCGTCTCCCCCGGGCGCGCCTTTCTGCTGTCGCTGGCCGTCCCCGGTCTCGGACAGTCCCGCCTCAACCGCCCCACGGCGGGCGCCGTCTACTTCACCGCCGAGGCCGTCTGGCTGGCGATGCTCGGCAAGGCAGCGCACGACCTGCAGGTGGCCAAGGCGCACGCGAACGACGTGATCGTCGCGTCGTACAAGGTCGACCCGGCCACCGGCAAGCCGATCATCGTCAACGGCAAGTACGTCCCGCTGGACACGCTCCGGAGTCGCTACGCGGACCCCATCGAGCAGGGGGCGGCCAACGCCCAGCAGCAGCGGAGTCGCGTCAAGGCGCGCAAGCTGCACTTCGAGGACTGGATCGCGATGCTGGCCTTCAACCACCTCTTTTCCGGTGCCGACGCCTTCGTGTCGTCGCAGCTGTGGGACCTCCCGGCGCAGGTGGAGATTCGCGCCCTCCCGCGCGGCGGCGGGATCGGGGTCTCGATCCCCTTTCGTTAGGCGCGGACGGGCGGCGGCTCCCGCCGCAGCAGGTCGGACGTGCTCGGGCCTGCGGACGAGCGGCGGAAGCGACGCAGCTCCACCGCATCGGGCGTGACGCGGAGGTACGTCGAGTCGCCCAGCCAGGTACCGGCGTTGGCGTAGAGCGCCCCCCCGGGGGCGCGCTCGACCACGGGGACGTGCGAGTGGCCGAACACCAGCAGGTCGAGTGCCGGCTCCTGCTCCAGGTCGCGCAGGGCCACCTTGAGGAGGCCGCTCCCCCCGTCCTTCGCCCGGTAGGTGCGGCTGGCGTGCGAGGAGCCTAACGCGATGCGCGCGCCCAGGTCCGGGTGGATCCAGCGGAAGGCGCCGATGGCCAGCGGGTTGCGCAGGACGAGGCGCAGCGCGCGGTAGCGGCGGTCTTCCTCGTCGCGCAGCCCGTCCCCGTGGTCGATTCGCGTCCGCCATCCGGCGATCTCACCGCGCCACGTCCCCAGGAGGTACTGCACCCCCACGTCCCGCTGCAGCACCTCGCCCCCCCAGCAGTCGTGGTTCCCACCGATCCACACGATCTGCACCCCGGCCTCCGCCAGGTCGGCCAGGGCCGCCAGCACGCGGAACCCCGCGCGCGGGATCACGTGCCGCCACTCGAACCAGAAGTCGAACAGGTCACCGTTGATGACCAGGGATCGGGCGTCCCCGCGGATGTCGCGCAGGAATGCCAGGAGCAACCGCTCGGCGTCGCGGTCGGCGACGCCCAGGTGCGCGTCGGAGATGATGTAGCACGGGGCTGGGAGCACGCGCCGAGTATATGCACCTGACGCTCCCTTTACAAAGGCTCGCGGAGCACGCATCTTCGCGGCGACTGCGATACCCAGAAGGGGGACGGATGGCACAGAGCGCGCTCGGACTCATCGAGACCAAGGGGCTCGTCGGGGCGATCGAGGCTGCCGATGCAATGGTCAAGGCGGCGAACGTTCGCCTCATCGGGAAGGAAAAGGTGGGTGGCGGATACGTCACCGTCATGGTCAGGGGCGACGTCGGAGCCGTGAAGGCCGCCACCGACGCCGGGGCGGCGGCCGCCGAGCGCGTCGGCGAACTGGTCTCGGTGCACGTCATCCCGCGTCCGCACGCCGAACTCGAACTCATCCTCCCGCAGGGAGCGTTGGGTGACGCCGGCTGATCGCGGGTGGTCCGTTGATGCGCTGGGTCTCGTCGAGACCCGTGGACTGGTAGGAGCGCTGGAGGCGGCCGACGCCGGGGTGAAGACCGCCGACGTCCGGCTTCTGGGAACGGAGCGCGCCGACGCCGGCCTGGTGACCGTCAAGTTCCTGGGCGAGGTCGCCGCCGTGAAGGCGGCCGTCGACGCCGGCGCCGCGGCGGCGCAGCGCGTCGGCCAGCTCGTCGCCGTCCACGTCATCCCCCGTCCCCACGAAGAGCTCGGGATCGTCGCCGAGGACGAGGAGGCGTCGGATGCTCCCCTCTCGCGCGAGCACCTCGACCGGGAGCATCTGGAACAGCTCAAGGTGGTCGAGCTGCGTTCCCTCGCACGTCGCGTGGCCGCCTTCCCCATCAAGGGGCGCGACGTCGCCCGTGCCGGCCGCGACGAACTCCTGGCCGCCTTCCGCGCCCTGAGCAACGGCTGACGCGTCGGCTCCCATGGACGCCGATCTTCTCAGCATCCAGGAAGCCCGGGACCTCGTCGGCCGCGCGGCCGAGGCGCAGCGTGCCTTCGCGGACGCGTCGCAGCAGGAGGTCGATCGCATCGTGCAGGCCATGGGCGCCGCCGCCTCGCGCGCCGCCGAACCGCTGGCGCGCCTCGCCGTCGATGAGACGCGCATGGGAGTCGTCGAGCACAAGGTGATCAAGAATCGCTTTGCCTCGGACATCCTGCTGGAGTACATCCTCCCCATGCGCACGGTGGGGGTCCTCCACGAGGATCCCATCCGCCGGGTGCGCGAACTGGCCGTTCCGATGGGCGTGGTCGGGGCGATCGTCCCGACCACGAATCCCACGTCCACCGCGATCTACAAGGCGCTGATCGCGATCAAGGCGCGCAACGCGATCGTCATGTCGCCGCATCCGCGCGCCGTCAGCTGCACCGTGGCGGCCGGCCGTATCCTCGACGAGGCGGCGCGCGCGGCCGGGGCGCCCGCGGGGCTCGTGCAGGTCATGACCGCCCCCTCCCTCGAGGGGACGAACGCCCTGATGCGCCATCGTGACACCGCGGTGATCCTCGCCACCGGCGGCTCCGACATGGTCAAGGCGGTCTACACCGCCGGGAAGCCCGCCTATGGCGTGGGCCCCGGCAACGTCCCGGCCATCATCGAGCGCACCGCCGCGCTCCCGAAGGCCGTGGCCGATGTCGTCGACGGAAAGACCTTCGACGCGGGGGTCCTGTGCTCGTCCGAGAACTCGGTCGTGGTCGACCGTCCCGTCGCGGGGCAGGTGCGCGACCTCTTCGTGGCGGAGGGGGCGCACTTCTGCTCCCCCGACGAGAAGCGGATGCTCGAGCGCTACATGATCCCGGCCACCGGGAAGGGGATCAATCCCGACGTCGTCGGGCAGCCCCCCGGGGCGATCGCCCGGCGCGCCGGATTCGAGGTTCCTCCCGGCACGAGGCTCCTCGTCGTCGACCTCGCGCGGGTGGGGCGCGAGGAGCCGCTGAGCCGCGAGAAGCTCTGCCCGGTCCTCGGCTACTTCGTCGAGGACGGGTGGGAACGGTGCTGCGAGCGCGCCATCGCGCTCCTGCGGTACGGCGGGATGGGACATTCGTTAGGCATCCACTCGCGCGACCAGGCGGTCATCGACCGCTTCTTCCACGCCAAGCCGGCGTTCCGGATCATCGTGAACTCCAACACGGCCATCGGCGCCGTCGGCTACACCACCGGCTTCGCCCCGGCCATGACGCTCGGGCCCGGGTCATGGGGAGGAAGCATCACCTCCGACAACATCACCCCCATGCACCTCCTCAACGTCAAGCGCATCGGGGAGGAGATCCGGCCGTACCGCGACCCGTTGCGCCAGGCGACGCGCGCCGCCTCCGCTGGCGCCGCCGACGCCACCACCGCCGAGGCGGCCAGCTCGTTCGATGTGGCCCGCGTCGTCGAGGACTTCCTGACGGGCTTTCGCGCTTCCCGCCGATGACGCCTGACGACCTCGACCGCCTGGCGTCGCTCATCGCCGAGGAGCTGCAGCGCGCACTGGGGCGCGCGCCGCATGCCGCCGGGCGCCAGAGCTGGCTCGAGCCCCCCGTGCGCCCCGCTCCCCCGGCGCGCACCGGGCAGCTCCCTCCCTGGAGCGGCGCCGGGCAGTCGTTAGGCGACGTGGCGCCGGTTCGCCACCCGTCACCGTCGCCCCATCGCGCGGACCCCGGCGAGACGACGGCCGCGGTACGCGGGGCTGCGGCGGGGCGGGGCGGTCGCCGATCGTCGCCTGCCACCCCGGGCGCCGAGGCGGGTGCCGAAACGGGTGCCGGTCCCGATACCGAGGCACTTCGGCGCGCCGGACCTCGCTCGCCGGCAACCCGGCGCCAGCGCGCCGGCATCATCGAGGTCCCCATCGGCGTGTCGCGCCGCCACCTGCATCTCTCGGAGGCGCACGCCCGGGCGCTCTTCGGTACCCCGGCGTTGGAGGTGCACCGCCCCATCCGCCAGCCGGGCCAGTTTGCCGCCGCTCAGGTCGTCTCCGTCGTCGGGCCGAAGGGGAAGCTGGAGGGCCTTCGCGTCGTCGGCCCCGCGCGCGGGGAGACGCAACTCGAGCTCGCGCGCAGCGACGCCGCGGTGCTCGGGGTCGAGCCGCCCCTCGCCGCCAGCGGGGCGCTCGAGGGATCGTTAGGCGGGATCACGCTCGTCGGGCCTCACGGGCGCGTCACGCTCGATCGTGGTGTCATCCTCGCCGCGCGGCATCTCCACCTCTCGCCGGCCGACGGGGCGCGGTGGGGGCTGCGTGACGGCGACCGCCTCGACGTGGCGTGCGGCGAGGGAGCGCGGGCCGTCACCTGGCATGGTGTCCTCGTGCGATGCGGTGCGGCGCACGCCACCGAGCTCCACCTCGACGAGGACGAGGCGCATGCGGCGGGGGTGACCTCCGGCGCGATCGCGCGAGTGGTCGGCTGGCATGACCCCGCCCCCTCCCGCCGCC
Source organism: Gemmatimonadetes bacterium SCN 70-22 (assembly GCA_001724275.1). Classification (NCBI taxonomy): domain Bacteria; kingdom Pseudomonadati; phylum Gemmatimonadota; species Gemmatimonadetes bacterium SCN 70-22. Next base: position 6,310 of record MEDZ01000053.1, on the reverse strand, counting down.
CGCTCGTCACCGAGCGGGAGCTGCTGGATCGCGTCCGGCGCGGCCTCCCCATCCCGGCCGGTGCCATCCTCACCCCCGGCGCCAGGGATCGGGCGCACGCCCTCGGCCTCGAGCTCCCATGAGCGACCCCTCGCCGCACTTCGATGTCGAGTTCCGCGTGCGGTACGCGGAAACGGACCAGATGGGAGTGGTGTACCATTCCGAGTACCTCGTCTGGTGCGAGGTGGGGCGCACGGAATACATCCGGTCGTTGGGGCTCCCGTATGCGGAAATGGAGCGGCGCGGGGCCTTCCTCGCCGTGGCGGACGCCTCGCTCCGCTATCACGCCTCCGCCCGGTACGATGACCTCGTGCGCGTCGAGACCCGCCTCACCGAGGTCCGGTCGCGCGCCGTCACCTTCGATTACCTGATCCGTCACGTGCAATCTGGCGCTCGCCTCGTCTCTGCCCGCACCCTGCTCGTGTCACTCGACCGCGATGGACGCCCAGCGCCCCTCCCGGCCGACGTGCGCGACCTGCTCGAGCGCGCCATGCACGAGCGCGCCATGCTCGAGCGCGCCACGCCCGAGCACGCCACGCCCGAGCGCGCCTCGCGCGGTCCGGCCTGATGGGTCGCCGGCGCGGGACGCGGCGCCCCTGGGGCGACGTTCCACTCGTCGTTCTGGCCATCCTGCTGGGCGCATGCGCCCCGCGGGTTCGCCCGCTCGTCGGCACTCTGTTCGTCCAGCGCCTCCCCGAGACCTCGCTCCCCGCGGGGCACACGCGGCTCGTCTTTCGATGGGAGTACGGCGACCCCATCTTTTCGGCACGGGGCGAAGGGGTCGCCCGGATTGCCCCCCCCGATTCCGTACGCCTCGACTTCTTCGCCGACCGGGGGATGGGGGGAGGGTACGCCATCCTGATCGGCGACCAGCTCTCCACCCCCGCAGACGACGACGCGAGACGCTATCTTCCCCCGGTCCCGCTGCTCTGGGCCGCCTTGGGGCGCCTCCAGGTGACGGGACAGGACACCACGGCGCGCCTGGTCGGCGACACGCTCCGGGCCGACATCGGAAGCCATCCGGTCTGGCGGGCCACGTTCAGCAGCTCGTCCCTCGTGTCGCTGCAACGACTGGAGGGGAATCGCCTTCGTGAGAGCATTCGTCGCGACACGATGGTGGTCGCCTATCGCAACTTCGGCGCGCGCCGGCGCCTGACCCTGACGATCCAACGACGCCTTGCCGACCCGCCGTTCGATGAAGCGATTTGGCGCCGCTAGCCTGCTCCTCGTCACCGTGTTCCTGACGGGGTGCCTGTACTCGCTCTCGGGCGGGGGCGGGCTGCCTCGGCACGTGCGGACCGTGGCCGTCATCCCGTTCGAGAACGAGACGGCCAACCCCGAGCTCACCGGCGAGCTGCACCAGGAGCTGCGCAAGGCGCTCGGCGACCGGCTGGGACTCCGCGATGCGACGGAACAGCGCGCCAACGCGGTCGTGCGCGGCAAGATCACTGCGTACGAGGCCGACGTCCCCGTCGCCTTCTCCGCCGATCCGACCCGTGCCACCTCGGCGCGCCGTCGCCTGCAACTGCGCGTCGACGTCCAGATCGTCGACCAGACCACGGGGCGGGTCCTCTTCCAGCGCACCGGTGTCAGCGCCGAAGGCGAGTACGCCGAGCGCGAGGAAGCCGCCGGACGCAAGCAGGCCATCCAGCGCATCGTCAACGACATCATCGAGGGAGCGCAGTCCCAGTGGTGACGTCGCGCCGTGGCGCCGGGAAGCTCGGCTGTCTCTTCTCGCTGCTCCTCGCGGTGACGGTGGCGTATTTCGGCGTCAACATCGGCGAGGTGTACTGGCGCTACTACGAGTACCGCGATGCGATGCAGCAGGAGGCGCGCTTCTCCTCCACCCGCAGCGACGACGAGATCCGTCGTCGCCTGCGTGCCTTCGCCGACTCGCTCGGCCTCCCGCCGGAGGCGGGGCGGGTGACCGTGCGCCGGGGCGCCTCCGGCATCAGCATCTCCGCGTCGTACGTCGAGGAGGTCGAGCTCCCGATGTTCGTGCGCGAGGTCCGCTTCGAGCCTCGCGCTGCCGGCGGCTCGTGAGCGAACGCGCGAGCGAGTTCGATCCCGCGGTGCGGGTGCTGTCGCGCGAGCAGGCCCGCGACTGGCGGCAGGCGCAGGGCGGGCGGGTCGTCTTCACGAACGGCGTGTTCGACCTCCTGCACCCCGGGCACGTCGACGTGCTGCGCGCGGCGCGCGCACAGGGCGACGCCCTCATCGTCGGCCTCAACAGCGACGCGTCGGTCCGACGCCTGAAGGGCCCGGGTCGTCCGGTGCGCCACGAGGCCGAGCGGGCGTACGTCCTCGCGGCCCTTCGCGGCGTCGACGCCGTGACGATCTTCGACGAGGACACGCCGCTCGAGCTCGTGCGCCTCCTCACCCCGGACGTGATCGTGAAGGGGGGCGACTACACCGAGGCCTCCGTCGTCGGGGCGCGCGAGGTCCGCGCGCGGGGCGGCGACGTCGTCATCGTCCCTCTCACGCCCGGCCAATCCACGACCTCCATCATCGAGAAGCTTCGTGCCCAGCGAGATTCGTCTTCGTAGCGACCGCGCGCCCGACGCGCTCCGTCGTGTCACCCTCGAGCGGCGGGCGGTGCGCAACGCCGAGGGGTCGTGCCTCGTGTCCTTCGGGCACACGCGCGTCCTCTGCGCCGCATCGGTGGAGGACGGCGTCCCGGGGTGGCGCAAGGGGAGCGGGCAGGGGTGGCTCACGGCCGAGTATGCGATGCTGCCGCGGGCAACCAACACGCGCTCGCCGCGGGAGCGCGTGCAGCTGGGGGGACGCACGCAGGAGATCCAGCGCCTCATCGGACGGAGCATGCGGGCGATGGTCGACGACTTCGCGTTCGGGGAGTTCACGCTGCGGGTCGACTGCGACGTGCTCGATGCCGACGGGGGGACGCGCACGGCGGCCATCACGGGTGCCTGCGTCGCCGTCGTCGACGCGTTCGCGTGGATGGTCGAGACGGGGCGGATCCAGGCGACGCCGGTGCGGCGCCGGGTCGCGGCCGTCAGCGTCGGGATCATCGGGGGCGAGGCGCGGCTGGACCTGGAGTACGCCGAGGACGTGCGCGCCGACGTCGACATGAACGTCGTGATGACGAGCGAGGGGCGGTTCGTCGAGGTGCAGGGGACGGGGGAGCACGCCTCGTTCGACCGGTCGGAGCTCGATCGCCTGGTGGCGCTGGCGAGCGACGGCATCCGGCACCTCGACGCATTGCAGCTGTCGGCGCTCGCGGCGCTTCCCGCGGGCACGCATCCGGCCGGCACGCTTCCCGCCGGCACGCTCCCCCCCGCCACGCGCCCCTGACGCGGCGGGCCAATGTCCATGTCCCGGCTCCTGGTGGCGACTCGCAGCCCGGGGAAGCTGCGTGAACTGGCGCCGCTGCTCCGCTCGGCCGGGTACACCCCCGTGGACCTCGCGACGGCGGGGATCGCCGAGGCCCCGGCGGAGGACGCCATCGAGGGGCACGACACGTTCGAGGCCAACGCGCTGGCGAAGGCCCGCCACTTCTTCGCCATCAGCGGCCTGCCCACGCTGGCGGACGACTCGGGGCTGTGCGTCGACGCGTTAGGCGGGGCGCCCGGCGTGCGCAGCAAGCGCTGGTCGGCGCGTCCGGGGCTCACGGGACAGGCCCTGGACGACGCCAACAATGCGAAGCTGCTGGCGTCGCTTGCCGCGGGGGGGACACGCGCGGCGCGGTACGTGTGTGCCGCCGCCTACGTGGACGACGAGGGGGAGTTGGTGTGCCGAGGGGAGACGGTGGGGCGGATCGAGGAGGTGCCGCGGGGGAGCGGGGGGTTCGGCTACGATCCGTTGTTCTGGTCGGACGACCTGGGGCGTACCTTCGGGGAGGCGACGCGCGCGGCGAAGGAGGCGGTGAGCCATCGGGGGCGCGCGGTGCGGGCGGTGCTGGCCGCGCTGGCGGGGAGGCGTTGACAATGCGCGTCGTCTGGCTACAATACTGGCTTCCCAGCGGGGCGTAGCGTAGCCCGGTATCGCGCCTGCTTTGGGAGCAGGAGGTCGCCGGTTCAAATCCGGCCGCCCCGACTTCGCAGGGATTCCGGCCGGAAGGGTCGGTCGAAGCGCCAGTAGCTCAGTTGGATAGAGCGGCAGCCTTCTAAGCTGTAGGTCGGGGGTTCGATTCCCTCCTGGCGCACCAGGTGTGCGAACAGAATGTCGCTCCCTTAGCTCAATTGGCAGAGCAAGCGACTCTTAATCGCTAGGTTGATGGTTCAAGTCCATCAGGGAGCATGAGGAGTGAGCGGGCTGCCGCACGCGGTGGCCCGTTTGCTTTTTGGAGGGGTATGGGGGAGGGGTGGAGCAGGGTTGGAGTGGGGTGGGGGTTGGGTGGTGCGAGGGGCGGCGGAGTTGCCGCGGCCGGCCTTGCGTGAGAGGGAGCAAGCGGTTAGTTATGTGTTCTCCCCGGCGCAGTTCCTGCCCGAACGGGTAGGTGGGGAAAGTTGGATGAGGCCTTGACGGACGGCGCCAAGCGCGATATTCTTCAAGGCTGTCGCAAATGCGACATCGAATGGCTGATTGAAAATCGAGTTGAGCGTGAAGTGTGCGAGGCGGACTCGTCGATCCGGAGCTCGTCAGGGCTTCGGTGAGAGTTAACTGACGTACATAACGTGATTCGGACGGTTGTCGCGCGGGGGAGACCCTGGGTGTGGCTATCGAATTCTCTTGGAGAGTTTGATCCTGGCTCAGGACGAACGCTGGCGGCGTGCTTAACACATGCAAGTCAAGGGGGGCCCGCAAGGGTCAACCGGCGAACGGGTGCGTAACACGTGAGCGACCTGCCCAGTTGCGGGGGATAGCCGGCCCAACGGCCGGGTAATACCGCATACGCGTCCTTGGGGGCATTCCTGGGGACGGAAACCTACGGGGCGATTGGAGGGGCTCGCGGCCTATCAGCTAGTTGGTGCGGTAACGGCGCACCAAGGCGATGACGGGTAGCTGGTCTGAGAGGATGGCCAGCCACATTGGGACTGAGAGACGGCCCAGACTCCTACGGGAGGCAGCAGTGGGGAATCTTGCGCAATGGCCGAAAGGCTGACGCAGCGACGCCGCGTGGAGGATGACGCCCTTCGGGGTGTAAACTCCTGTTGCCCGGGACGAATACCCGTTTCGACGGGGGTGACGGTACCGGGTGAGGAAGCACCGGCTAACTCTGTGCCAGCAGCCGCGGTAATACAGAGGGTGCGAGCGTTGTCCGGAATCACTGGGCGTAAAGGGCGCGTAGGCGGCTGGGTAAGCGTGTGGTGAAAGCCCGGGGCTCAACCCCGGGTCGGCCATGCGAACTGTCCAGCTGGAGCACGGTAGAGGCACATGGAATTCCGGGTGTAGCGGTGGAATGCGTAGAGATCCGGAAGAACACCGGTGGCGAAGGCGGTGTGCTGGGCCGTGGCTGACGCTGAGGCGCGACAGCGTGGGGAGCAAACAGGATTAGATACCCTGGTAGTCCACGCCGTAAACGATGGGCACTAGGTCCTTGGGGGAGCGACCCCGTGAGGGCCGGCGCTAACGCATTAAGTGCCCCGCCTGGGGAGTACGGCCGCAAGGCTGAAACTCAAAGGAATTGACGGGGGCCCGCACAAGCGGTGGAGCATGTGGTTTAATTCGACGCAACGCGAAGAACCTTACCTAGGCTTGACATGGCCGGGAAAGCCGGGGGAAACCCTGGCCCCTCTTCGGAGCCCGGTCACAGGTGCTGCATGGCTGTCGTCAGCTCGTGTCGTGAGATGTTGGGTTAAGTCCCGCAACGAGCGCAACCCTTGTCACTAGTTACCAGCGGGTCATGCCGGGCACTCTAGTGAGACTGCCGGTGCCAAACCGGAGGAAGGTGGGGACGACGTCAAGTCATCATGGTCCTTACGTCTAGGGCTACACACGTGCTACAATGGGCGGGACAGCGGGTTGCGAAGCCGCAAGGTGGAGCCAATCCCCCAAACCCGCCCTCAGTTCGGATTGTCGTCTGCAACTCGACGGCATGAAGCTGGAATCGCTAGTAATCGCGGATCAGCTACGCCGCGGTGAATACGTTCCCGGGCCTTGTACACACCGCCCGTCACGCCATGGAAGCGGCGAGTGCCCGAAGTCCGTGCCGGAACCCTCACGGGACCAAGCGGCCGAAGGCAAGCGTCGTGACTGGGGCGAAGTCGTAACAAGGTAGCCGTAGGGGAACCTGCGGCTGGATCACCTCCTTAACGGAGCCACGCGAGTAGACCCCCCTCGGGGACCGGTCGAAAGCCGCTCTCGTAGTCGC